>JBEPVG010000185.1:0-4945 GCA_041691175.1 Chitinophagaceae bacterium | reverse complement strand
CGGAAATGGCGTAGATTTAAATTTAAATTCGCGATCATCATTTGATTGAAACCTCGCCGCGCTAAAGCTGAGAGTATATTGCTGGCCAGGAATAAGTGGATTTTGCAAACACTGGCTCACATAAGCTTTCGCCAGGTCTGTTTCTTGCATATTTGGCTTTCGATACACAAATTGCCTGATAGAAATAAAAGCTTTTCCATCTGGCAAAGGAAGAGCCGGCGGAATAAAAAGCATCACTCTCTCAGAATCGTTCGAACAACTAAAATTATGATAATATTCCGCCACATTCGCACTTGTAAAAGTAGCATATTGCCAAAAATTTATAATCCCATAATCCTGGTCGTAAGAATAATTAGTGGGACAATTTTTATAAGATTCAAAGGACCCGTTTTGTAAAAGATTTCCTGTTACATTAAAATGACATTGGCAATCAGGATCCTGTAAATCGATCAGTCCATCACCATCATCATCTTTGGCATTGTTACAAATTTCCTGGGCAAAGCCGCTATTGCTGCCTAAAAGTAAAAGAACGCAAAAAATATAAGTAAGACCTTTCATTTGATGATTAGCAATAGTTTATCAACTCATAATAAAGATAAAGACAATTACCGTTAAAACAGATTTAGGGTTGCGCATATTACCTTTCTGTGCAATTCAACGCTGGCTTTCCTTGCCGATACAATAAACCAACAATTTATGAGAATTTACAATTAAGTCTATTTCAGTTTTTTGTAAAAGATTTTCAACACAATTCAGACCGGTTTAGTATCTTGCTAACTACATTAGTAATCCCAAACTGAACCATCGTTGTTATACGCAATCGTTGATATTGAAACCACCGGAGGTTTTGCCGCCTCAAACGGCATCACGGAGATTGCCGTTTTTATCACGGATGGAATGCAGATCACTACAGAGTTTCATGCGCTTTTAAATCCTTGTTATACCATTCCAAAGTATATAGAATCATTAACCGGCATCACCAATGAAATGGTAGAATTTGAACGGGATTTTCAAAGTATCGCCGACGAACTATTTGAATTATTGCATGACAAAATATTTGTTGCCCACAATGTAAATTTTGATTATTCATTCGTTAAACATCATTTATTAAAATGTGGTTATGAACTAAATTGTATAAAGTTATGTACTATACGCCTGGGCCGTCAAATACTACCCGGATTAAGAGGTTACGGCCTAGACAAAATTTGCAATCATCTGGGGATAGAAATAGAAGCGCGACATCGCGCGAAAGGTGATGCCGAAGCAACCGCAAAACTCTTTCATTATCTGTTGCAATGCGATACCAACGGCCATATTCAAACGATGTTGAAAACACACAGTAAAGAACAGTTTTTGCCACCGAATATTTCTGCCAGTGAAATAAGAAAACTACCTGCCAGCCCTGGAGTTTATTATTTTCATGATAAAAAAGGAAAAGTCATTTATGTAGGAAAAGCGAAAAATTTAAGCAAAAGAGTAAATAGTCATTTTTCAAATAATAAAACCAACAAACAAAAGCAGGAATTTTTAAAAAAAATATACCATGTAAGTTATCGCCAAACTGCCACTGAACTGATGGCTTTTATTTTAGAAAGTATAGAAATAAAAAAATTGTGGCCTGAGCAAAACCACAGCCAGAAAAGGTTTGAGCAGACTTATGGAATGTATTCTTTTGAAGACAGCGCGGGTTATTTAAGGCTATTCATCGAAAAAAAGAAAAAAAATATAAAGGCTTTGTATACTTTCAACTTGCTTGCCAAAGGTTACACTTTGCTTCGAAAGCTGATAGATGAATTTGAACTTTGTTCCAAACTGTGTTTTGTTCAAACGGCATATGTAGAATGCCAGTCCTTGACAGGAAAAAAATGCAAAGGGGCGTGCGAACAAAAGGAAACTGCCGAAGTATATAATGCCAGAGTTTATGACTGTATTCATCATCTCGAAATAGAACTTCCTTCTTTTGCATTAGTTGACAATGGATTTGAAGTAAGAGAACAAAGCTGCATTTTGATAGAAAAAGGAAAATTTTATGGCATGGGATATTTGCCTTCTGATACGACCATTTATCAACTTGACGAATTAAAAAACTACCTAACGCCTTATCCGGAAAATGATTACATCCGGGGAATGATTTTTCAATATGCGCAAAGATTTCCCTACAAAAAGGTTGATTTACAACATCAAATTATTTGAAAAAAAATAAATCAAATACAATCAGAAATTGTCATTTCTTCAAAATTATTTTTCAGATATAGTAAACGAACAAATAATCCCAAATCTTATTTTTAAAAGCACCAGAAAAAACATAAAGAATCAGAAAAAAGCCTTTTCTTTATAGGATCAATTTATAAATCACTCATAAACATTCTATGAAAAAGAAATTTTTATTATCAGCCGTCTTTGCCTTTTCCATCTCACTTTTATTTGCGCAGCAAAATGAAATTTCCGGACACTGGACCGGCAAATTAATGGATCAATACAATCTCACTTATGATTTTATAGCTCAGGGAGATTCCCTTTCAGGAAAAGATACACATTATGATGGCACAGTTTCAGACATCAGCAATGGAAAAGTGATGGGAGATAGTATTTCTTTCAGTGTACCGATTCAGGGCGAAATGACACCCGTTAGAGGCAAACTTAAAGAAGGAATTCTTACCATTTATTTTTCTGTAAATGGCTACGATTTAAGTGCTGATCTAAAGAAGTCTGTCGCAAAATAAGCATGTCAGCCGATTAAATTACGATCACGGTATTTATAAACTGCAAAGTTTTTAAATCCAAATAAAATCTTCCTGGTTTATTCCAAAATCAGGAAGCTAACAAAGATGGCCTTTTGCTAAAATCACTTTGTTTTGCACGATCCGTTCCAAAGTATTTTTATTGCCAGAAAACGACCTGTCAATCTTCATAGAGCAGGTACAGTCATTCATTTGTATTACGAGTTTAGTAACCGCTGATTTCTCATTTTCACTAAGCGTGGAATCTGAACAATAATAACTTACTTCCAACAAACGATCGTCCGGCATTAAAACAATTGTATTGCGGGTTTTTGTTTCCATTCGTTTTTTTTAATTAGAAACAAAGAACATTCCATGCAAGGTTTTTAATAAGAAAAGATATTCAGAAGTTGTGGATAAAAGGTGTTTGCTGATATTGAACGATAAGAAACTGCCCAAACAATTACCAACCTTTTATACGTTTTTATTTTGTCCACAGAATTATTGAGGTAATATCATCAAAATATTATGAAGCAAAATTGTGTTTCTTTTACTCTGGTTACTAAAAAAAAAGGCTGCCCACTATTTGGGGCAGCCTTCTATAAAGAACATTTTTTTTATTATCGTCCTGCTTTTTCTAATTGATACAAAGCAGAAATTTCATCGGGTGATAATGCTTTGTTGTAAACCCTTACCTGGTCTATACTTCCAACAAATGCATGAGGCCATGTATCGGATGTGTGATCCAGGCTTGGAACATTATTTCCCCAGGCACCAATAATTACACTGGAAGGTGTCATTGGTGTATAAACACTCGTTCCTCTACTGCTGTACGCCCCGATATTTACGCCATTTGCGTAAATTAAAAAATTAACCGGATTGCTGTTATCAACTGTCATCATTACATTCATCCATTTTCCTGTCGTATCAATAACTACACCAACAGGCGGCGTACCATAAGGATCATTTCTATTATCCTGTAAACCGTTCGAAGGATCGGTGTACCAACCGTGAACAACCATAGTATCATTGGAAGCTGGCTTCCAACTCGTTTCCAATCCAAGATTTATATTTCCGAAAGTACTGTTTGGCTTAGTCAATTGAAAAATCATTGAAGTAAATGAATTATTAACTACATCAGCGGGTGCCATACCGTTATTATTGACCAGAACCCAGGCACTGACAGAAAAAGTGGTCAAAGCATTTAAAGCCGGAATAGAATTATAAAATACATAACCGCTGTCTAATTTAACGGCCTGGCCTTTTACTCCGGTTGTATAGGTTGCATTTGCTGAAGAAGTAGCCGCGGTGCCCGATTTCATTTCATTTTGATTACCATCAAAATTCCAATAGGCAACTAAATTTGTTGCAGCTACTGCATCGGAATTTGCATATCCACCAATCGGAGGAAGCGGAACATCTGGTGGAGTACTGCTCTTAGAACACGAAGTCATTGCTGCGGAAAAAAGAAATGTTCCAGCAAGAATCAGTGAAACATTTTTCATTGATAACTTTTTCATTTTGTTTTTGTATTTGATTTGAATAAAGGGATTAAGACCGTTTTAATATATAAGGTTACTCTTCAAATACTATTCCTAAAAAGGAAATTTTGTATAATAACATTATATTAAATGCATAATTACCATTTTTTATACAATAGTTACTTTAATACCCGGGATTTTGCAAAAGTTTACCATTACTTAAATTAATTTCAATTTGTGGAATAGGAAACACATCATTTGTCCCATCAACATAAGGTTTCCCCAAAGCTATCAAAACCGCTCCTGCCCTACCTGTGCGTTGTAAATCAAACATACGGTCGTGTTCAAAAGCCATTTCTACCCGGCGTTCTTTATAAATCGCTTTTCTTAAATCTACCTGGTTATTTGCGGTCGTACTTGCCAACCCAGCGCGATGGCGAACACTATCCAGTGCTATTATTGCAGGTTCCAAATTTCCCAATTCGTTTTCAACTTCTGCTTTGATTAACAAAATTTCGCCAAATCGAAAAAGACGTAAGTTTTTATTGGTTTGTACATCATCGCCATCATACGTTTCCTGGGTTTTACTTACATAAGATTTGTAATTGTACATGGCATTTGTTGCGCTCGGGCTTACTACATATCCATCCCAAAGCGTTTCGCCTCGGAACATAATTGTTGCTGCTTTTCTAACATCGGTCGGTTCATAAGCGTTTACCAAATCCTGCGAAGGGGTATTAAATC
>JBEPVG010000184.1:0-4988 GCA_041691175.1 Chitinophagaceae bacterium | reverse complement strand
CAACAATCCTTGCAGTAGCAATAATGGTTTCTAATTGTTTAATTTTCGCCTCAAGCATTCCCTGTGCCTCTTTAGCAGCATCATACTCCGCATTTTCTTTCAGGTCACCTTTTTCACGAGCTTCGGCGATAGCCCTTGAAGCCGCGGGCCTGTCCACTCCTTTCATGTGTTGAAGTTCTGCCTGCATTTGCACAAATGTATCTTTTGTAACATAATTTACCTGGCTCATAACATCATAATTTAATTTTTCAAAAAGTTTACAGAATGATGAAAAAAAATACAACTTCCCATATTTACTAAGACGTTGTATGAATACAAATATAAGAAAGATTTACCCTTATTTCAAGCCTAATTTTTCTAAAAGAATTTTAGCCATTTTATATAAAGCCTCGTGTGAATATCCTGCAATGTGCGGCGTCAAAATTACATTTGGCTGCGCCAATAACCAATTTAATCGTTGATTTTCTTCTTTGGAATAAGTTTCAAATTTTTCATTTTCCAATACATCCAGCCCGGCGCCGGATATTTTCTTATTCTTTATCGCAGCGATCAAAGCTGATGTATCGGTGACTTTTCCGCGACAGGTAGAAATAAAATATGGGGACCTTCCCAAAGAATTAAAAAAATGTTCGTTCGCCATGTGTTCAGTTTCCACTGTCAATGGAACATGCATGCTTAAAATATCAGCATATCTGCAAACCTGTTCAAAGTTAGCTTCTTTAATATAACCTGAACTAAAATCGAACTTATATTTATCATAAGCCAACACTGTTACATTAAAAGAAGATAGCAACTTTGCCAGCGCAGATCCAGTATTTCCAAAACCAATAATGCCAATGGTTTTTCCTTCAAGTTCCATTCCACGATTTGCGTCTCTATTCCATTTGCGGTCTTTAATCTCTTCGAAACTGGAAGAAATTTTATTCGTTAGATTTAATATCAATCCAAGCGCATGTTCGGCCACTGCGTTGCGGTTCCCTTCAGGGCTGCTTATGCATCTAATGCCTTTTGATTCTGCATATTCCACATCAATTAATTCCATTCCACTGCCCAATCTTCCAATCCATTTTAGCCGCGTTGCTTTGTCCAGCAAAGTTCTATCAATCGGCATTCGCGTGGTAACAACTAAACCTTCCGCCTGGCTGATGATGCCGCTTAATTCTTCGTAAGTTATTTTTTCAGAAAAGAGAACCGAATACCCATTGCGCTGCAAAGTATCGGTTAAATAATTGTGTGCTTTTGATGTTATGATTACCTGTTTATTCAATTTTGATTTATTTTACTCCTTCGGTTTATCAATTAATTCATCAATAATTATTCGCATTTAAGACCAGCAGATTTCCGGTTTTAAAACTTATATTTCTAAATAAGAATCTCAATTATTTGTTTATTTACTATAAATAATTTTCACACAAAATTAAATTTAATAGCTCATTGAAATTTCCTTTAAACCACCGCAATCATACTAATTTCCACATTCACATCTTTAGGTAAAGTTTTAACTGCAACAGTTTCTCTTGCCGGAAAATCTTTATCAAAATACTTTCCATATTCTGTATTTACTTCCGCAAAAGAACTCATTTCCTTTAAAAAAATAGTCGTTTTTACCACGTTGCTAAAATCTAATCCAGCCTCAAGCAAGACAGCTTTTAAATTTTGCATCACCTGCGCAGTTTCTTCGGTAATACTAACGGTGTTTAATGTTGAAGTTCCCGGTATCAGTGCAACCTGGCCCGACAAAAATAATAATCCGCCCGCTTTTACAGCCTGGCTATATGGCCCAATTGGCGCCGGTGCTTTATCGGTATTAATGATTGTTTTACCCATATTTATATTTATTTATAAAGAGTTTAAAGTTGCAAAACTTTCCATCAATTAACAAACCTATTTTTGCAAAAAATTAAGTATGAAGATTTTTATATGCGCAAATGAACAACAGAAAAAGGAATTGTTATCCATAAAACTTTCTGAAAAAAATAATTTCATTATCTCGACAAAATATCCGGAATCCAGTGAATATAAAACTTTTGATGCTTATTTTATTCTTGACCATTTTTCTGACTTCCTAAACTTTGATCTTCTTGAAAACAAGCCAGTAATTATAAACGAAGTGATCCAAACTTTGACAGATTTAAGTTTACCCCATAATTTTCATCGGATGAATGCATGGCAAGGATTTTTAGAAAGAGAAATTTGGGAAGTAGTCTCAAAAACTCCGGAAAAA
Organism: Chitinophagaceae bacterium; assembly: GCA_041691175.1. Classification (GTDB taxonomy): domain Bacteria; phylum Bacteroidota; class Bacteroidia; order Chitinophagales; family Chitinophagaceae; genus Ginsengibacter. The sequence goes on along the minus strand of JBEPVG010000184.1, from coordinate 2,764 downwards.
ATAATAGATGTTTTACATGCCTTTAACCGGAAAATAATTTTTGTAAAAGATGAGCCAGGATTTGTTTCTGCAAGAGTAATCAGCATGATTATTAATGAAGCATTTTTTGCTTTGGGCGAAAATGTAAGTACAAAGGAAGAGATAGATTTGGCAATGAAATCAGGCACCAAATATCCTTACGGACCATTTGAGTGGGCAAAGAAAATCGGCGTTGGAAATATTTTAAATTTATTAGAAAAATTATCTGAAAAAGGGGAAAGATATTTCCCCGCCACGTCATTAAGAAGTTTTTTTTATCAGGATCAAAATCTGAATTTATAAAATGAGTTATCTTTTAAATATCCATACCACCTTAGAAAATGCAATAGTAAATTTAAGCCAGGGCAATCAGGTTTTGAGTACCTTAATCAATTCCGACCCCCGGCAACATGCGGCATTTTTACATTCCTCCATTCATCAAATTTTACAGGAAAATGACATTTTAACAACTTCATTAAACGCGATTGCTGTAACAGGCGGACCAGGTTCATACACGGGAATCAGGGTCGGTTTGGCCACAGTAAAAGGATTATGTTTTGCTTTAAAAATACCCATGATTATGATGAACACTTTGGAACTCCTTGCTTTCTCCGCAATTGAAAATACTTCAAATAAAAATGCCTTTTATTGCCCTATGATTGATGCGAGAAGAATGGAAATTTTTACTGCAGTTTATGATGCGCAATTAAATCCTATAATCCAGCCAGCAGCAATGGTTCTGGACGAAAATTCGTTTGATAATCTGATTCAAAATCATCCCATATTTTTCTTTGGAAGCGGTGCAGAAAAATTTAAAAAAATAATTAATAATCCAAAAGCCAATTACCATTTTATCGATGACCAGCTTTCTACATTTGTACTTGCAGAATTTGCCTGGCAAAAATTTCAAAAAAATGAGTTTGAGGATATAGCTGCTTCAAAAGCATTTTACGCAAAAGAATTCTATTCAAACTCAAAATTTGGCTAAAAGAAATAATTATTTTAATATTTCGTTACAAACTATATGTATTTACAATACGTACCTTTGTCTGACAAAGAAAATTGAATTCGTTTGAAAACCATTTATTATCATTTAAAATCTAATTAGAATGACAGTCACAGCTCAAAGTCACGAAACAAATCGTTTAGAGCACACTAATGAAAGTGAAGCTCTACAAAACCTGGATTATTTGAAGATTAAAAAAGCAGCGCTCGTTTTACGAGCTCTTAATCATAAACTCAGACAACTAATTCTTAAAACTATTGATGAACAAAAAAGAATTACCGTTACAGAACTTTATGTAAAATTACGCCTCGAGCAATCTGTTGCTTCTCAACATTTAGCTATTTTGCGTAAAGCAGAAATCGTAAACACAGTGCGCGAAGGAAAATTTATTTTTTATACGATTAATGAGGATCGTATTTCAGATATCAACAGGTTCGTAAAAGAACTTGTAGGATAAGTTTACAGATTCAATAATTTGGTTTTTTTTACAAAAAATATCAGCCGTATTTATGAACTTCGCATAATACGGCTATTTTTTTAAACCTGAAATATGTATATAGAACAAATTTATACAGGCTGCTTAAGCGAAGCTGCTTATTATATAGAAAGCAATGGCGAAGCAGCTGTAATCGACCCTATGCGGGACACTGAAGCGTATTTGCAACTTACAAAAGAACACAAAGCTTCCATTAAATATATTTTTGAGACTCATTTTCACGCCGATTTTATCAGCGGCCATTTGGATCTTAGTAAACAAACCGGCGCAACAATTGTCTATGGCCCAAATACAAAAGCAGATTTCCCTTTTCATCTCGCAAAAGATGGCGAGGTTTTTAAAATAGGAAATATAAGTATCGAAGTAATTCATACACCTGGCCATACACTCGAATCTACCTGCTATCTTTTGAAAGATCAAGATCAAAACCCTTTTTGCATTTTTACAGGTGACACTTTATTCGTTGGAGATGTTGGGCGCCCCGATTTGAGTAGTGGAAATCTTACAAAAGAGGAATTGGCATCTATCATGTATGATTCAATTCAAAACAAGATAATTCCTTTACCGGATAATCTGATTGTATACCCAGCCCATGGCGCCGGAAGTAGTTGTGGGAAAAACATCGGCACTGAAACACAGACCACCATTGGCATTCAGAAAAAAAATAATTACGCATTACAACCGCAAACACGCGAAGAATTTATAAAATCTGTGACACAAGATCTGGGAGAAGCGCCTGTTTATTTTAGCATCAATGCAAAAATAAATAAGGAAGGTTATGAAAATCTGGAGGAAGTAAAATTAAAGGGACTTCGGGCACTTTCAATTGAAGAATTTAAAATAAAAATCGAAGAAGGCTCTATTATTTTAGATACGCGTGAAGCCAATGAATTTCCCAGTGGGTTTGTACCCGGATCTATTTTTATTGGTTTGAATGGAAGGTTTGCAGAATGGGCAGGGAGCTTGCTTTCATTTAAAGATCCAATCACTTTGGTAACTGATGTTGGCAAAGAGGAAGAAACTTTGGTAAGACTTGCCCGCGTGGGCTTTGAGAACGTAGAAGGATTTCTCAAAGGTGGTTTTGAGGCATGGAGAGACGCGGGAGAAGAAATTGATTTGATCATAAATGTAGAAGCCGATGAACTGGCCATGGATATTCCTTTTGATCCTCGCCTTACAGTGCTGGATGTTCGAAAATATAGTGAGTTTGCCGAAGGACATATAAAAAATGCAATGAATCTGCC
>JBEPVG010000183.1:0-5014 GCA_041691175.1 Chitinophagaceae bacterium | reverse complement strand
GAGACAGAGGCAATAGATCTTCATTCCAAACCCGGGCAACAAATCTTCAATCATGAAATAGCACATATAAAAGAGAAGCATTCCTACGATAAAATATTTATGAATATCGTGTTGATATTTTTCTGGATCAATCCTTTCTTTTGGCTGATGCAAAAAGAATTGTTCATGATCCATGAATTTATCGCGGACAAAGAAGCGCTGGAAGACAGTGATATCAGCGCTTTCGCAGAAATGGTTTTACAAACCGTGTATCCCGGTCAAAATTTTTCTCTTGCCAATAATTTTTTTTATTCACCCATAAAAAGGAGGTTACTCATGCTCAACAAAAATAAAAATCCGAAAGTTAGCTACATCAGCAGGCTGCTGGTTTTGCCGCTTGCCGCAATTGTCTTTTTTGCTTTTACGTTGAAGGTAAAAAATAGAAACACTCATCTTTATGATGGCAAAACTATAACTGTAATAATTGATGCCGGGCACGGTGGAAAAGATAATGGCGCTGTTTTTAATGGTATAAAGGAAAAGGACATTAATCTTTCCATAGCAAAAAAAATTGCAGATCTGAATTCAAATTCTCACTTGAAAATTATTCTTTCAAGAGATAATGATCAAACTATTTCTGTGAAAGACAGGGTAGTATTTGCGAAGAATAATAATGCGGATTTATTTATTGCTGTTCATGTAAATGCTTCTATAAATGATGCACAATTAAATGGTTTTTCTGTTTTGGTAGTTAAAAATCACAACGAACAAGATCAATTACTTGGTTCTGCCTTGATTAATGAGTTAAAAAAATCTTACAAAACCGAAGATAAAATCGGAGAAAGGGACCGTGGGGTCTGGATTCTAGATCACAATGTTTGCCCGGCGGCACTTGTTCAGTGTGGGTTCCTGAGTAATGCTATGGATTTGGCATTTATAAACAATAGTGCTGATCAGGAAAAGATTGCACAAAATATTCTGGATGCGATTAATGTTTACGCTTCTTCGAAAGAAAATGCAGATAATAAAGGCATGGTATTATTTGAAAATTCCGCATCAAGTACATCAGTTACAAAAGACTCAATTCCTCCTATGTATTACAAAAATAAAAAAGTAACAAGAATAAGAGTTTATGAATCAAAGGATACAGTTAATGTGAAATATGCTGATGGTTCGAAGGAAACAATTACAAAGGAAGAAGCATTGAAAAGAGGTTTTACTCCACCTCCTCCTCCTCCAGGTTTGCCGCCTCATTATTTTAATACAAAAAATTTATTTATAATAGATGGAAAAATTTCTACTAATGCAGAAGCAAAAAATATTGATCCAAATAAAATAAAATCAGTTACCATTTTAAAACAAAGCGCCGCAGTAAAGAAATATGGGAACAAAGGAAAAAATGGCGCAATAGAAATTATCACCAAAAATAAAAGTGATATTCATGAAGTAACGGGGACTAAAACGTACTGGCCTGATGAAAAAAATGATTCGATTCCTAAAAAAGTTTTTACAAAAGTGCAAACTGAAGCTTCGTTTCCCGGTGGCATGAACGCGTGGCCAAAATATATTTCAGGAGCTATCCAGAATAGCATTGATAAGTTTACAAAAGCTGATTATGGAACTTGCGTTATCCGGTTTATTGTAAATGTTGATGGAACAGTAAGTGATCTGGTAGCAACTACCATGAAAGGAACTGAGTTGGCAAAGGTTTCCATAAGAGCCATTGAAAACGGGCCGAAATGGATTCCGGCATCGCAAAATGGGAAAACAGTTGCGTCTTATAGATTACAGCCCGTAACATTGTCAAACCCGGGCAACAAACAGGTGACTATAAAATTTCTTCCGCCAAAAGTTGTAAGAGATTCCGGAAATGTTTATGTAAACCCGGACGGATTAGCCAAATTTCCGGGAGGCCAGTCTGCATGGTTGAAATATATATCCATGATAATTAATAAACATGGAAATCAATTAACCGCTAATAAAAATAATATTGGAACCTGTAAAGTGAAGTTTGTAGTAAATACGAAAGGAAAAGTATCTGAAGTTCATGCGACAACGATGGAAGGAACTGAACTAGCCGAAGTAGTGATGAATGCTATAAAAGATGGCCCATATTGGGTACCCGGAAAGCAGAATGGACAGGTAGTAAATTCATTTGTGATTCAGCCGGTTACTTTTAAATTAAGTGATCATATTATGAATGAGCCGGAATGATCCCTATTTTTTTTATTATCGGCCTAACAGCATCTATTGGAAAGTCTAAAACTTTCCAAAAGTTATTTTAAAAAATTAATTTCTTTCCATTTGCATCAATCACCAATTCTTTTTTTTCACTCGCTTCTACCCTGCCGATAATTTGTGCGTCAATATTGAATGACTTTGCCAGTAAAACAACATTTTTGGCAAATTCTTCATCCGTATAAATTTCCATCCGGCAGCCCATATTAAAAACCTGGTACATTTCCCTGTCATCCGATTTGCTGGCTAATTTTATTTTATTAAAAATCTCCGGTGGGGCAAATAAATTGTCTTTTATCACACGCACATTTTCAGGAATATATTTTAAGCATTTCGTTTGTCCGCCTCCGCTGCAGTGAATCAGGCCATCAATTTTATCAAAATTGTTTTGTAAAATATTTTTTATTAAAGGAGCAAACGTTTTTGTGGGAGAAAGAATATCTGTCACATTCTTTATCCGGTTTTCGCCTATGTAAACTACCTCATCCGGAAGATTGTTATCATAACTCTCTTTATAATTTTCAGCATAATATTTATCCAAAATATCATGGCGCGCAGAAGTCAAACCATTACTTCCAATTCCACTATTGTATTTTTTTTCATAAGTAGCTTCTCCAAAAGATGCGAGACCAACAATCACATTTCCGGGCTTTATTTTTTCATTGGAAATTATTTTTGATTTTGGCCATCTTGCAGTCATGGTTCCGTTAACTGCAATCGTTCTGACCACATCACCCACATCGGCAGTTTCACCACCGAGATAATGAATATTAATTCCGAAAGTTTTCATCAGGTCAAAAAATTCCTGCGTGCCATTAATGATTTGTTCCAACACTTCACCGGGAATTAAATTTTTATTTCTGTCAATGGTAGAATTGAAAATAATATTATCATAAATTCCTACGCATAAAAGGTCGTCAAGATTCATTACTACTGCATCCTGTGCAATTCCTTTCCATACAGAAATGTCGCCGGTTTCTTTCCAATACAAATAAGCAAGGATACTTTTTGTGCCCGCACCATCCGCGTGCATCACGTTCACAAATTCAGAATCGTTACCTAAATAATCAGGATAAATTTTGCAAAACGCATTTGAAAAAATCCCTGGGTCAAGATTTTTTACGGCTGCATGGACTTCTTCTTTTTGCGCTGAAACACCACGTTGAGAATAAAGAGACATTATGGAATTATTAAACTAATTAATTATTAAATTATTATTAAAAAAAGGTTTTAGTTTTTATTTTTTTAGAGGCGTAAAAGTAAGATTGCACAATGAATATTCCATCCTCAAAATATTTATTTATCAATTAACTTGCAAACTTCTTATGAAAGTACATAGAGACATCAATAATCTTCCTGAATTTATAAGGGCCGCCATTACGATTGGCACTTTTGATGGGGTTCATTCCGGGCATGTTCAAATTATCAATCAATTAAAAAAAGAAGCGGAAATAAATAAAGGTGAATCCGTAATCATCACCTTTGATCCGCATCCGCGTATGGTTTTGAACAAGCAAAGAAATCAGCAGCCCATCAAATTATTGAACACGCTTTCCGAAAAAATTGAACTTCTCGGAAAACAGAAAATTGATCATTTGGTAATTGTTCCTTTTACGCTGAGTTTTTCTGATCAATCAGCAGAAGAATATATTTCCGATTTTTTAGTGGCAAAATTTCATCCCAAAACAATCATCATTGGTTACGATCACAGGTTTGGTAAAAACCGAAGCGGCGATTATAAACTGCTTGAAAAATATCAGAAAAAATATCATTACGAAGTAAGAGAAATTCCTGAACATGTGCTCCATCATGTTACGATCAGTTCTACGAAAATACGACAGGCGTTGGAAGGCGGCGATATTCGCACTGCAAATGAATGTTTGGGCTATGATTATTTTTTTGAAGGAAAAGTAATTGAAGGAAATAAATTGGGAAGAACACTTGGGTATCCAACAGCAAATCTTGAAATAAAAGATCCAAATAAATTAATTCCAGCTGATGGAATTTATGCAGTAAATACAGCGATTGGAAAAGAAAATGAAACATCAGTCTCTTTTGTTGCTGAATCCTTTCACCTGGGTATGATGAGCATTGGTTTCAGGCCAACAATCGGGGATCATAAAAAAATGATCGAAGTAAATATTTTTAATTTTCACGAAAATATTTATGGCCACATTCTCCGGGTGTATGTAAAATATTTTATGAGAAAAGAAGAGAAATTTGACAATCTGGAAGATTTAAAAAATCAAATCACAATAGATGAAGTGAATGCGAAAGGATTGCTTTTAATGTAATGGTAGATTAACGAATGTCTTGACTTGCCAAGGAAGTGCAGTAAACGAACAAATAATCCGGCTTTTTATTTTGGTCTTTAAAATAGTCCGGTTATGACTTTCCAAATTGTAAAAAAGCTGGTTAGAATTACCAGCGCACCAATTAAAATAAACATTGTTTTTAAAGGCAATTTTCCGACCAGTTTAGCAGCTATGGGGGCTGCTATCATACCACCAATAATCAAGCCCGCAACATCAAACAAAGGAATGCTTTTTAGCAAAATAAAAAAAGTAATAGAACTGGCGAGTACAACAAAAAATTCCGCTAAACAAACGGAGCCGACTACATAGCGCGGGCTTTTTCTTTTTGAAATTAAAGTGCTCGTAACCAATGAACCCCAGCCGCCACCTGCAAAAGCATCCAAAAATCCACCGACTGTGGCAAGCCATCCGGCTCTTTTCACTTTATCATGAACATTTTGTTTCTTAAACGCTTTCCCGATTATAAAAAATCCAAGATATAC
>JBEPVG010000182.1:0-5019 GCA_041691175.1 Chitinophagaceae bacterium | reverse complement strand
TCGCAGACCTAAGTAAAATTGAAGTCCGGGTGGATGTTGGTGAAAATGATGTTCCGAAAGTTCGTCTTGGAGACAGCGCCACCATTGAAGTTGACGCTTATAATGATAGAAAATTTACCGGTGTGGTAACGCAAATCGCCAGCAGTAATAATGGTGCAGCTACCGCAAATGATCTTTCCAACACTAGCACGGATGTCACCAATTATAAAGTTTATATCCGTTTAAATCCTGATTCCTATAAAGATCTTTTAGACTCAACTCACAAAAGAAGATTTCCTTTCAGGCCGGGAATGAGCGCCAGCGCTGATATACAAACCAAGACGCATACCAATGTTTTATCTATACCAATAAATGCCGTAACAACCCGTGAAAAAAATGATTCAACAGGAAATAAAGTTGGAAAAAATCCTGATGATGAAACTGCCGTTATTAGCAACTCAGGAAATAATGACCTGGACATCGTGGTCTTTGTAATGCAGGCTGATGGAAAAGTAAAAAAACAAAAAGTAAAAACAGACATCCAGGATATTAATTATATAGAAATTACAGATGGCTTAAAAGAAGGCCAGGAAGTAATTACAGGCCCTTATGATGTGGTTTCAAAAACATTAAAAGATGGTGATAAAGTGAAAGTGGTTCCAAAAAGTAGTTTGTTTGAAGTGAAGAAATAGAGATTATTATTGATAAGGATAATATAGTAAACAAATAAATAACCTCATTTTCTATTTTAGTTGATGAAACGTTAGTGTTTCCAAAAAGATGAATAAATAGAGGTTTTAATTGAATGGAGTGGTAAACATTTTTGGTTGAAGGATTTGACGCATTTATTAATTTTAATTAATCAAACATCTCTTCTGCTTTCAAGATACTCTCAGGTTTTCCAACATCAATAAATTTTGAATCACTGTGATCAAACGCAGCAATCACCTGTGTTTTAGCCAATTCAAGATAAACATCTACCATAGAAAATTTACCTTCCATTTTTATTAATGAAAATATTCTTGGTGAAATAACCTGAATACCGCTGAATGCTTTTCGAAAATTTTCTTCAGATTTTTTGCTGATTTTTTTCTCGCCGGTTTTTTCATTTTCCCATCCACATAGTTGATATTTCTCATCGAATAAAAAGTACCGCGAAGTTTTGCGCGAAGAAATTGCCAGCGTTGCAAGCGGATTATTTTTTTTATGTTGAAAAACCATTACTTTTAAATTCATATTCGTTAAAATATCTACATTCATCACAATAAATGGGTCTTCATCTTTTTCAAAAAACCAGGCCGCTTTTTTTATTCCGCCACCGGTTTCAAGAACTTCATTTTTCTCATCAGAAAAAGTAATGCTACAGCCAAAACCATTATTTTCTACTAATGAATTAATGATTTGATCTGCAAAATGATGAACATTTATGATTACTTCTTTTATATCAAAAGATGCGAGATACTCAATATTTCTTTGTAAAATAGTTTTACCATTTACAACCGCTAGTGCTTTCGGATGTTCATCTGTAAAAGGCTTCAGCCGTGTGCCGAAACCAGCAGCAAGAATCATTGCTTTCATTTATTGAATTTTGATAGTCCAAGATTTCTTGAACGGACGAAGGAATTAAAAACAGTTTTCTCTTTTTCAAAATCCTTTTCGTTCATGAATATCTTGTTCGATATGATTCAATTCAATTTTTACTTTGAATTTATTTCGAAGATAGCGAACCAAAGAATCTGCCGCATAAACACTGCGATGTTGCCCCCCCGTGCATCCAAAACTAATCGTGAGAGATTGAAAATTTCTTTTGATATAATCTTCCACAGAAATATCTACTATGTTATAAACGCTGTTTAAAAATTGAGGCATTTCTGTTTGTTGTTCCAGAAAATCCATCACAGGTTTGTCTCTGCCATTCAGTATTCTAAATTCTTCAAACCGACCGGGATTGGACATTCCTCTACAATCAAAAACAAAGCCTCCGCCATTCCTGCTTTTTTCCCGCGGATAACCGGTTCTTAAATAAGAAAAACTATTGATTGTAACAACCAAAGGCGTAGATTCATCTGCCTGCAATGGACAAAACCGGCTTATGATTTTATCCTGAACAATCAGGTTCAAAATGCGCTCATATTCCGGCAAAGAAATGCCCATTTTTTTATTTTCAATAAACCATTTAATGTTGGTAAGCGCAAGTGGAATGCTTGTTAAAAATTGGACCTTCCTTTCAAATAAACCACGAAAGCCATAAGCGCCCAAAACCTGCATTAGCCTGATTAAAACGTATCCGTTGTACTGGTTTATAAAACGATTCCGGTCAATGGGATTTTCCAAAATTTCACCTGCGCAATCTATGTAATATTCCAGTAAAGAATTTTTCCAATCATCAGAAAGATTTGCGCGGGCCTGCCACAATAAAGAAGCTACATCGTATTGCAAAGCGCCTTTCATTCCACCCTGGTAATCTATAAAATGAACTTCTCCATTTTGAATACAAATGTTGCGGCTTTGAAAATCACGGAACATAAAATATTTGTGCTCAACATGAGTAAGGTAATTGCTCAATGCTTCAAAATCGTCAATCAGTTTTTCTTTATCATAAGGAATTTTCAGTGTGTCAAGAAAATAATATTTAAAATATAAAAAATCGCTTAAGATGGCTTGCTTTCCAAATTCTTTTGAAGTGAGGCAAGAAGAATAATCCAAATCGGGAAAACCTTTTATTTGCAACCAGGCTAGCGCTTTTAAACTTTTTTTAAACAATGAAAAGACGTAATCGCTTTCTCCGTGTTTTTCCAATTCATTTAACAAAGAAACCGGGCCAAAGTCTTGCTGAATATACATTTTACCATCCTGTGAGGCAAAATAAATCTGTGGAACCGGAGCATTTATTTTCGAAAAATGTTTGGTAAAATATAAAAAAGTTTCACACTCTTTCAGGTTCTCATTATAAGTAGCGATGTAGGAATTCCATTTGGTACTAATACGAAAATATATTCGATCGCCACCGGATTTTGGAAGCTTTTCGACATTGATTATTTCTTCAGAATTGAAACTTTCAAAAAAAGTTTTAATATTTTCAGCAACCGGCCCCATATAAAAAAATTAGGGGTAAAAATAATGGTTTTAAAAGAAGAGAGATGAAAATCATGAATCCATTAGCTAAGTAATATAAAATGTGTTTATAATTTTATTACATTTGAAAATAATTTCTATTTTAATAACTGATATTGTTTTGGTTTTTTATTATTAACCAATTTGCATCTGCTCTCCTTGAAAATTTAAACTGTTCAAAAAAAACTTAAACCATTTACTCTTGAAAAAAAATTTTATCAACAAAACATTACTGAAAAAATATTACCTTTTTATTTTTCTTCTACCCATATTTTTTTCCTGCGAAAACCATCGTTTCGACAGCGACAAAAGACAAATAATTTCTAAAGATGAAATCCAAAATAAACTTCACAGAGCCCGCGCTTTTGATGTTACGCATTTTAAAGAAGACAGTGTAGAAATTCAAAATGATTCAAATTTTAAAAAACAAATAAGATATTCATTAGACATTGAATATCTGGATTCTAATAAAGTTTTACAGAAGAAAGAAGGAATTGTCATGTTTGCTCCTGACGGGCAATCTGTCATCAATTCAAAAATAACTGACCGGTAATTTTATTTATCAGAAAAAAAATGATTTTTCAAAATGAGCTTATTAAAAGAGCGCTTTTTAGCATTAGATGTTTTTAGGGGAATGACCATTTGTTTTATGATCATTGTGAACACTCCGGGAAGTGGAGCAATCCCTTATCCGCCGCTTGAACATGCCATCTGGCATGGCTTTACACCGACAGACCTTGTTTTCCCCTCATTTTTGTTTGCAGTTGGAAATGCGATGAGCTTTTCTTTAAAAAAGTATAACCAGATCAGTAATTCTGCATTTCTTACAAAAATAATCAAGCGAACATTTTTAATTTTTTTAATTGGTTATCTGATGTATTGGTTTCCATTTTTCAGACTTAATAATGCAGGAGAAATTATCGCTGCACCAATTGCTAATACCAGGATCATGGGCGTTCTTCAGCGGATTGCGCTTTGTTATTTTTTTGGCTCATTATTGGTTCATTATTTATCTGCTAAAAAAGTAATTATCGTGAGTGTCCTTTTACTAATTGGATACTGGATATTGCTGCTCGCTTTTGGAAATTCTTCGCAGCCGTTGAGCCTGTCAGGAAATGCGGGGCTTTATTTAGATAAATTTTTGATGGGAAATAATCATTTGTATCATGGCGAAGGAATTCCTTTCGATCCTGAAGGGTGGCTTGGAACTTTGCCTGCCATTGTAAATGTGGTGATTGGATTTTTTGCAGGAAAATTTATCCAGGAAAAAGGAAAATCGTTCGAATGCCTTTCAAAGTTGATGCTTGTAGGCGCATTGTTTATTTTTATCGCTTTATGCTGGAACATCGTTTTCCCAATCAATAAAAAATTGTGGAGTAGTTCGTTTGTGTTAATCACTTCAGGTCTTGATCTGATGATCATTTCTGCCCTCATTTATATTCTTGAAATGAAGAAGTGGAACCCTTTTCGCTGGTCAAACTTTTTTCAAATATTCGGTAGAAACCCATTGTTTATTTATGTCCTCTCAGAACTTCTGGTAATCGTGCTTTTTATGGTCCATGTGAGCCCAACAGAAAGTTTATTTAATTATTTGAACAGAATCATTTTTCAGGTAGTTGCGCCCGGACCATTCGGCTCATTTTTGTTCGCCATTTTTTATATGTTGATTTGCTGGAGCATTGGCTGGTGGCTGAATAAGAGAAAAATTTATGTGAAGGTCTGATTGAAAAAAGAAATTCTTTTTAATTAGTAAAAGAACAAAAAAACTGTTTTTAAAATTTGGTTCTCCTCTCCATTTAGTTTATTAATCAAGGTTAAGTCGGCCAAGAATCTTAAAACTTGAACCTTCTTCATCGTGAAATAATTATGAATAATAAACAAGGGAAATAATAAAAACTTATTCTTTCTTCTCAAAACAATATTCCC
>JBEPVG010000181.1:0-5032 GCA_041691175.1 Chitinophagaceae bacterium | reverse complement strand
ACTTTATATCCTGACCAGGAAGATCTGAACCACGATAATACTTTGAATGAAACTGAAGAATATTTTCAATACATCGTTGATCTGAAACCACCCACTGATCCGGAAATGAACATCGGCACAAATTATATTGTAGATAAAAAAGTAGTTGGCGTAAAATTAGTTGATGGAACTTCCAGAAATGAAACCTGGTATCAATTACGAATTCCTATTGATTCTTATAATAAAAAAGTAGGCAACATTCCGGATTTTAAATCCATCCGTTTTATGAGAATGTTCTTAACCGGTTTTGAAGATAGTGTAACAGTAAGGTTTGGCGCGCTGAGCCTGGTAAGAAATACCTGGAGAAAGTTTCAATACAAAATTGATTCAACCGGTAATTATTCTCCTGCCACACAAAATGATTTTAATGTTGGCGCAGTGAATATTGAGGAAAATGACAAACGTACACCTTTGCCGTACCGTACTCCGCGCGACATTGAGCGGGTGCAGACTTTAAGTAATAACGGTGTAAATCTTTTACAAAATGAACAATCACTTACAGTGCAATTTTGCAACCTGGTAAAAAATGATGGCAAAGCAGTATTTCAAACTTACGCCAACAGAGATTTAAGACAGTTCAAGAAACTTGAAATGTACATTCATGCAGAAAGAAATGAAACCACCACTTTGAATAATAATGATCTTACTGCAGTGATAAGAATCGGAAGTGATTTTGTAAGTAATTATTACGAAGTAAGAATTCCTTTGAAATTGACACCGCTTAATCTAGGGCTGAATCCAAATAGCGATCAATACAATGATACTTTATGGATAAAAAGTAATAATCTTAATCTCGATCTTACAGATCTGACCAATTTAAAAACAAAAAGAAATCTTTCCAGCATTCCTTTAAATGTTTTGTATTCACGTGCCGAATCAAATGGCCAGACTTATGCGATTATGGGAAATCCAAATCTTGGTCAGGTCACAGGAATATTGATGGGCGTGGAAAATACCAATGCTGTTTCTGCCTGTGGCGAAGTTTGGTTCAACGAATTACGGCTATCCTCCATGGATGAAAATGGCGGATGGGCTTCGTTAGGCCGCGTTGATGCGAATCTTTCTGACCTGGGAACGATTTCTGTTTCTGCAAATACGCACAGCAATGGTTTTGGAACTTTGCAACAGGGAATAAATGATCGTTTTAAAGACAATTTTGTTCAGTTTGATGCGGCCGCAACGCTTGAATTGGGAAAACTTTTGCCTAAAACTGCAGCGATGTCTATTCCATTTTTTGCAAGTATTTCCAATTCTATCAGCACGCCACAATATGACCCTTTCGACATGGATCTCACCTTGAAACAAAAATTAGAGGCCGCCACATCCAAAAGCCAAAAAGATTCTATAAGAAACAATGCGGTTGATTTTGCTTCTATCAAAACAATCAGTTTTAATAATGTTCATAAGAATAGAACGAGCAATAAAAAACCCAAAATCTGGGATGTTGAAAATGTAGATGTTAGTTATACTTATACCAAAACGGAAGCGCATAATCCGTTGATAGAGTACAATAATGTGACCAAACAGCAGGGAAGTCTGGGTTATAATTTTATGCCCCAACCAAAATTTATTTCTCCATTTAAAAAAATGTTTAAAAGCACTAAATCTCATTGGTTCGACCTGGTAAAGGATTTTAATATTAACCCGATTCCTTCACAACTTACTTTCAAAGCTGATGTTTTCAGGCAGTTTGGTGTTTTAAAACCCAGAAGCATCGGCGGTGATAAATATCAAACTCCTGAAACTTTTGATAAGTTTTTCACGTTTACGAGGAATTATATTTTGAGGTGGGAACTGACGCATTCGCTTACACTCGATTATTCGGCGATTAATAATTCGGTTATTGATGAGCCTTTCGGGCGATTGGACACAAAAGCAAAAAAAGACAGCGTGAAGGAAAACTTTTTTGATGGCGGAAGAAATACACTTTTTAATCAAACAGTAAATCTTTCTTACAATGTGCCATTATCAAAATTTCCATTGACAGACTGGATCAATATGCACCTGGATTATACAGCCACTTATAGTTGGATCGGAGCTTCACGATTAGCAATAAATTTGGGGAATTTCCTGGAAAATGGTCAACAGGAAAATGCAACGGTTCAACTTGATTTTTTAAGATTATATAGCAAATCCAAATGGTTGCGCGCTTTAGACCAACCAAGGCAACCGAAACAACCCGCCGCAAATCCTGCAGATTCATTGCAACCAAAAAAGCCGGTGGTGAAAGTTCCGGCTAATGCGAATGCATTGCCTGAAGTAAATGGACTTTTAAGAGCATTTGGGAAATTACTGACGAGCGTGAAATCTATTAATGCTTCTGTTTCTCAAAACAGTAACACGAGGTTGCCTGGATATACCGATAGTACCAAAATGTTGGGTCAGGACTTTAAAAGCATGGCTCCGGGATTTGGATTTATTATGGGAAAACAGCCAGACAGCAATTGGCTGAATGACGCTGCCCGACGAGGTTTGATAACGCGTGATTCTAATTTCAATGATTTATTTGTGCAAAGTTTTGATCAAAAAATAACGCTTGCTGCACAATTGGAACCTGTCCGCGATTTGACAATTAATGTAAATATTGGTAAAACTTTTACAAAGAATTATTCAGAAACTTTTAAAGATATTACCGGCACTGGTGATCATTTTTCTCATTTAAGCCCTTATGTAAATGGCGGTTTTAATGTAACATATATTGCCTTTAATACTTTGTTTGGAAAATATGATCCGAATCGAATTTCAGGAACTTTTTTAAAGTTTCAGGATTACCGAAAGATTTTATCTCAAAGATTAGGTACACAAAATACATACAATAAACAACAGGGAAATCCTACGGGCGCGGATGGTTATTCATTGGGATATGGCAGATATGCGGTGGATGTTTTGGTGCCTGCATTTATTGCGGCATACACCGGTGAGGATCCAACAAAAGTGGCGCTCATCAAACAACAAAATTCAAATATAAAATCAAACCCATTTAGTGGAATTTTGCCAAAACCAAATTGGAGCATTGCTTACAACGGTTTAAGCCGAATTCCAGGACTGGATAAAATATTTACCAATTTTTCATTAACGCATGCTTATAATGCAAGTTTAGGAATGAATAGTTTTACGTCGGCCTTATATTACCGTGACGTTTCACAATATGGTTATCCTTCTTTTATTGACACCACTGGCGGAAGTCATAACTATATTCCTTATTTCCTGGTCCCTAATATTACCATCCAGGAACAATTTTCTCCATTGCTGGGAGTTGACATGACTTTTACCAATCAGCTCAGTTTAAAATTTGGCTATACAAAACAAAGGCAATTAAGCCTGAGCCTGATAGATTATCAACTTAGCGAAGTACGATCTACAGAAATTACTTTTGGCGGCGGCTTCCGCAAACGGGGTTTGAAGCTTCCATTTAAGGTTCCATTTTCAAAAAAGGATACGAAAAAATTGGATAATGAAATAAATTTTAATCTTGCCTTTAGTATTAGAAACAATGTTACTTCAAATAGTATTCTGGATCAAAACAGCGCTTTTGCTACAAACGGAAGCAAAGAAATCACCATCAGCCCAACATTGGATTATTACATCAGCAACCGGATTAATATCAAATTATATTTTGAACAAAGGCGCGTGAATCCATACATTTCATCATCCGCGCCAACGATCGATACAAGAGCCGGCGTCCAGGTAAGAATTTCTTTGGCACCGTAATTAATTGAGCGTTTACAGGATAGTAAACAAACAAAATTTAAGGATTTGTATTTTGATCACTTATTATTTTCACTTTTAGAACACCAACAGTAAACAAACAAATAAAGCAAAATCCTATTTAACCCAGGAATTTTTCCAAATAAAAAATCCCTCCAAATAATTTGGAAGGGATTTTTTTCCTTGAGGTTCAGAGGCAAGCAGACCTACAAAGCAATTTGCTTTTCGGTCATCATTTTTCTTAAATTAATAAGGCCATAACGCATTCTGCCAAGCGCAGTATTAATGCTGCAGCCAGTAATATTGCTAATTTCTTTAAAACTTAATTCGCCGAAATGTCGCATTACAATTACTTCCTTTTGATCTTCAGGCAGCATGTCGAGCAATCTTCTCACTCTTTCATGACTTTGTTCCTGCATTATTTTTTCATCAACGCCCGGCTCAGAAAAATTAATCAAATCAAAAATGTCGTGATCGTCACTTGTTTTGATAGAAGGCCTGCGTTTAACCCTTCTGAAATAATCGATACATAAATTATGGGCAATACGCATTACCCAAGGCAAAAATTTTCCTTCTTCATTATAACGGTCGGTCTTAATAGTATCGATTACTTTCATAAAGCAATCCTGGAAAAGATCTTCTGCAAGAAATCTGTCCTTAACTAATAAGTAAATGGAAGTGAAAATTTTGTCTTTGTGACGTTCTACGAGAGCTGAAAGGGATTCGCAATTTCCATCAAGATAGAGACGGACCAATTGCTGGTCGGTTAAACTGTTCATGGTTTTCATTACCTGTAAGGGTTTAAGATTTAGGATATTGTGTAAGTTCCAATTTAAGAGAAAACGATGAGGCAACTTGGTGCAGACATGCAGAAGGTTCTTCATTCTTTCAGGAAAATTGGAATGCTAAATTAGACAATAATTTCACACTTCCAAATGGAATTGTAAAATAGAGGAATATCACTTTTAAAACTGTTCCGTAAAATTACTATTCATTATTTTTGCTGATCATAAATGAATACAACTAAAATAGCCACAAAAAAAACAGCCGGCGTTTCCCAAAATAATATATTTATAAAAGGCGCGCGAGTTCATAACCTAAAAAACATAGATGTTGAAATTCCACGAAATAAATTAATTGTCGTAACCGGCGTTTCGGGTTCCGGAAAATCTTCATTGACAATTGATACTTTATTTGCCGAAGGCCAAAGACGATATGCAGAAAGTATGAGCGCTTATGCCAGACAATTTATGGCGCGAATGAATAAGCCTGATGTGGATTATAT
>JBEPVG010000180.1:0-5039 GCA_041691175.1 Chitinophagaceae bacterium | reverse complement strand
GTGTAGCCATTCCCACTGTATATTTATTCATACGATTCGTTCCAACGCCCATTATCCCTCGAAGGCCGCCAGTTCCAAATTCAAGATCTTTATAAAAAGCATCTTCCAATTGTGCAGCATCATCTTTTTGTAATTGTTGAATTTGGCTTTTTGTTTCTTCATCATAAATACCGGAAAGCCATTCGTTTATTTTGTTTTCTGTTTTTGTATCCATGAGATAATTTTTTTTACAATTTAAAGATATTCTTTTTGATTTATTTCAATTTTCTAAAACCGAATCACCTTATTTTTGTATGATGTTTTTATCAGTAAATAAAGGAATAACTGTTTTTCTTTTTCTTCTTTTCTTTAATTTTATTAAATCTCAAAGTGCATTTTCACAAGATACTTTTTCACAAGATATTTCATTTAGTAAAACTGAATTTTATTCATCCGGGAATTCACAAATAATTGATTCTTTTAAAATTTATCCTTACAATAAAAAAAGAATAAAATTTGTAACTGTCGCTAACATCATAGGTTACGGCGGGACGCTGATTGGTTTAAATGCCATTTGGTATGCGAAATATCCGCGTTTAGGCTTTCATTTTTTTAATGATGATGCCGAATGGCAACAGATGGATAAGGTAGGTCATATATATAGCGCCTATACCGAAAGTAGGGCCTCAATGGAAGCCTGGCGATGGGCAGGATTATCAAGAAAAAAAAGTATCTGGATAGGCGGATTGAGTGGTGTTGCCTACCAATCCATTATTGAAATTCTGGATGGATTTTCATCTCAATATGGATTTAGTCCGGGAGATTTTACGGCAAACATTTTAGGCTCCGCAACTTTCATTTCACAAGAGCTTGCCTGGAACGAACAAAAAATAAAATTGAAATTTTCTTTTCACCGAAAAAACTACGGAGAAGCAGATCTGGACAAAAGAGCCGATATTCTTTATGGAAAGACTGAAATTGAAAGATTTATAAAAGATTATAACGGCCAAACTTATTGGGCAAGTGCAAATATTCATTCATTTTTTCCCGAAACAAAATTGCCGCACTGGTTGAGTATTTCTATTGGTTATGGCGCAGAAGGAATGTTTGGCGGCACAAAAAATATTGGGTATGATAATGAAGGAAATGTAACTTTTGAGCGCCCTGATATCACGCGTTTTCGTCAATGGTATCTCTCTCCTGACGTAGATTTCACCAAAATACAAACTAATAAAAAAGGAATAAAAATATTATTGTTTGTATTGAATTCTTTTAAATTTCCTGCACCCACTTTGGAATTTTCCAATGGAAGTTTTAAAGGACACTGGTTTGTGTTTTGAAAAAAACGAAAATAGGAATTCCCTTTATTTGTTTGTTTACTGTTGAAAAATTAATTCTTGGAAAACTAACTGAAGTAAAAAAGAAGGCACAAAGATTATTATAAAGCATTCTGAATATATTTTTTAAACCAGGTAATCTGCCTTTTTGCATAATGCCTTGTATTTTTTTTAATTTCTTCTACAGTTTTTTCAAAGGAATATTTCCCTTCAAAATATTTAAATAATTCGTTGTAACCCACCGTTTGCAGGGCGTTCAAATCTTTATAAGAAAATAAGGATTCTGCTTCATTCAGTAGACCATCTTCTATCATTTTATCAACTCGCGCATTGATATTTTTATAAAGTTGTTCACGCGGTAATTCTAATAAAATGTTTTTTATTGTGAAATCGAGCTTTATTTTTTTTTGTGATTGGAAATCAGAAATTGATTTTCCGGTAGAAAGTTTTATTTCCAGAGCACGCAACATTCTTTGGGGATTTTGCATTTCTCCCTTTGAAAAAAAAACTGAATCATAATGTTTTATTTCATCGCTCAACCACGCTATTCCATAAGTAGAATATTTTTCATTAATTTTTTTACGGATTGTTTCGTCTATTTCCGGAATGTCGTCTAAACCTTCTGTAAATGCTTTAATATACAAGCCTGTGCCACCTACCATCACAGCTACCTCATTATTTTTAAAAATTTCTTTAACAGATTTCAGTGCATATTCTTCAAATATTTTTACATTCATTTCTTGATGAATAGAATGTGTATCAATAAAATAATGTTTTACTTTTTCGAGCTGTTCTTTCGCCGGTTTTGCGACGCCGATATTTAATTCTTTAAAACACTGGCGGCTGTCGGCAGAAATAATTTGAGTATGATATTTTAACGCAAGCTCAATTCCGTAAGATGTTTTACCAACAGCCGTTGGCCCGGAAATAATAACGCAGGTTTTTTTTTTCATCGTTGCAGGTTTGTAAAGAACCGCAAATCGTTTTTACAACTCTTCGGTAGAATTATCATCTACTTCCTCTTCTTCTTCGTTTTCTTCACTTTCTCCTTCTTCGCTATAGCCATCCGCAAGAACGGCTGTATTCAAATCGTATTTTTCTTCTATCTCTGAAAGTTTCTCATTCACCAATCCTTTTGTACCATATTGGCTTGGGCCAATTCCCTCGCTACGACTACAGGAAGGATAAATAATTTTTGGATTCTCTTCTTTATTTACATTGATCAATTCAACCAAAAAAGTCCAGTTTTTATGAAAATCATATACATAAATAAATTTTTGATTAGGCTCATGAATCTCTTTGCCAATCAGCGTTTCATTCATTAATAATGGTTCTGCTTTATACACTTTATCATATTTCTCCAGAGAGATCTCTTTGCCACGTTGCCATTTATCATTGCTTCTATAAAAAGTTGCATGATGTTTATTATCAAACTCAAAACATTTCAAAATAATATGATGAAGTTCCAAAAATGATTGTGTGTGATTAATCACAATGTCGCGATAAATGCTGTCATCATCTTCCCAATAAACTCTGAATTTCAAAATTGCCATATCACGAAATTACGGCTTAGTTTTTAATTAAAATATTTGGGTAAAATAAGAATAAATCAAATTCTTTTTAAGCCTTTCCTACACCTAAATCTTCAGCAATCTTTTTCATATATTCAAATGCTGCAGTATATTCATTAGGAATTTCTCCATCAAGAATTGCTTCACGAACGGCATTTTTTATTTCGCCAACAACTCTTGAAGGCGGAAGTGCAAATTCTTTCATAATAATTTCTCCGGTTACCGGCGGTTGCCAATTGCGTAAATGATCTGATTCTTCCACTTCTTTCAAACGCATTTCTACCATGTCGAAATTTGAAAGAAAACGCTGTACTTTCTGTTTATTCTTTGAGGTGATATCCGCTTTGCAAAGTGTCATCAGGCTTTCAATATCATTGCCCGCATCAAATATTAATCTGCGTATAGCCGAGTCCGTTATGTTCTCTTTTGTAAGGCTTATCGGACGCAAATGCAATTCCACCATCTTCTTTACAAATTTCATTTTTTCATTTAAAGGCAATTTTAATTGAGCGAAAATCTTTGGAACCATTCTGCTTCCTAAAACTTCATGGCCGTGAAACGTCCAGCCATGACCGTCTTCAAATTTTTTTGTTGCGGGTTTCGCTATATCATGTAAGATTGCCGCCCATCGAAGCCACAAGTCATTTGTGTTTTCAGAAATATTATCCAATACCTGCAGCGTGTGATAAAAATTATCCTTATGTCCTTTCCCATCAATGTATTCCGTGCCAACGAGTGCAATCATTTGCGGAAAAATAATTTTTAGTAATCCTGATTTATACAAAAGATCAAAACCAACCGATGGCTTTTCCGTCATGATTATTTTATTAATCTCATCAATAATCCTTTCGCCACTTACAATTTTTATCCTGCCTGCGTTTTGTTTGATTGCTTCAAAAGTTTCAGCAGAAATGGTAAAATTTAATTGTGTTGCAAAACGTATGGCACGCATCATTCGCAACGGATCGTCAATAAAAGTTTGTCCCGGAGGGAGCGGAGTTTTAATAATTTTATTTTCAATGTCAGCGAAACCATTCAAGGGATCAATCAATTTTCCAAAATCATTTTTATTCAAACTAACGGCCAGCGTATTGATAGTAAAATCTCTTCGAAGCCTGTCTTCATCAATGTTTCCGGGAAGTACATCCGGTTTGCGACTGTCATAATTATAACTTTCTTTTCGCGCTCCAACAAATTCTATTTCAAAAGGAAGTTCATTTAAAAATATTTTTATTTGTGCAGTGCCAAAGTTTTTAAAAAAATTTACCTGGGGTTGTGGAGAAAATTTTTCCGCAGTTTTTTTTGCCAATTCTATTCCGTCACCGGTGCTAACAATATCTGCATCTTTTGTCGGACGGTTCAAGACTTTATCCCGAACAAAGCCTCCAATAATAAATGCCACAGTTCCACATTCGTCAGCGGAATTGCTTATTTGATTAAAAATAAAAAGCTCATCATTGGTAAAATTAATCTCCATGTTGCAAAAGTAAATTGATAAATTGTTTTACTTTAAAATTGTTATTCAAAGTTGATGAGGATGAGTTATTGAAATACGAATTGTAAATATTTGTTCGTTTACTGCAAAAAAATTTTGCTATTTTCCTAAAAATTAGAATGGTAATGAAATCGATTCAGGCTCCATAAATTCATGTGTATACTCATTCTCCAAAAAACTTATTGGAGAATCTGGTGGCGTAATAATTTCATTTTTTGTGAAACCCCACGGTTCCCAATATCCTGTCAATACTTGTGCAAACATGTCTTCGTTCCATGGGGCAAATAAAGGCTCAACAGCACTTTCAGCCATCGGAAGGGATTCGATAATTACTTTTTTATCTGTCAATTCTATAAGATGCTGTGTTTTTTTTCTTAATAAATAATTGGTATAAAGAAAACGCGCACACAATTCTTCAAACTGTATTGGATGTAAAACTTTGTCAGATATTTTATGAATAATATCTTCCTGATTTTTTCCGACGGTACCATTATCCTGAAGACATGCAACGATTCCAAATCCATTCATTCCTAATGAAAAATTTAGGTTGGTAGGTTCGTCTTTATAATTAAAAGTGTCTTTAGAATATTTTAACCTTACAATTTTGATGCTCCAGGGTTTTATATTTTTAAATTCCATCGGGACAATCAAGGATCT
>JBEPVG010000179.1:0-5052 GCA_041691175.1 Chitinophagaceae bacterium | reverse complement strand
GTGTCACTCCCTTGTACGTTCAGTACTTTGGGCAGCAAGAGTTTTTGTATTGCCATTTTTTTTCGATAAAATAAATCCCCGGATTTGAATGAAAAAATTTAATTTCAAATGACGAAATTTATTTAACCTAAAATTTCACTCATGAGAAATTTAAAATCATTTATATTTTTTTTGATTGCAATAATTTTTTGCAATCAAAAAATGTATGCACAGGCAGGAACTTTAGACCAAACTTTTGGAGATGGAGGCATTGTGATCAATGACACTTTTAGCGCTGCAAATGCTTCAATTATTCAAAAGGATGGAAAAATTATTGTAGTTGGGAGTAGTTTGAAAAATGATGTATTGTTATGGCGTTTTAATACCGATGGAACTAATGATGAAAGTTTCGGAATCAATGGACAAATTGCTTATAGTTTTGGAGGTAAATTCAGATCATCAAATAATTTGGCTTTTGCATCGAGTGGTAAAATAATAGTAGTTGGAGATTATTTTTCATCAGATAACGAAATTGATGCAGGGATAATTCGCTGTATGCCCGATGGAAAATTAGACAGTACTTTTGGTACAAATGGTTTTGATAGTTTTCGTATTAATAGTTACACTTTTACCAGTGGGCTTATAATTCAGGCAGATGATAAAATTGTATTAGATGGGCTCACTTCAAATACGTTAGGTGTTAAAAAGACTTCATTTTTACTTCGTTTTATGCAAGATGGAGGAATAGATCCAGACTTTGGAAATGAAGGGGTAGTTTTAAGCTATTATTCAGACTTTACCGATATAACTTGCTTACTCATTCGTCCGGATGGGAAATTATTAATGGGAGGAACTTTAAATTCTTATTCTTTACATGGCCCTTATTTAGTACAAAGTTTTAATGCAGATGGCAGCGTGGATGTATCTTTTGGTGAAAATGGCAAAGCAACTTATAATTTTGATAATGGAGTAGATGGCCCCGGTTTTAATATGCAGTTGGAAGCAATGGCTTTACAAGTTGACGGGAAAATAGTTTGTGCGGGAAGCAGTGGACGACATAATGATATCAGTATGGGACTTTGCCGATTTAATTCTGATGGAAATATTGATGAAAGTTTTGGTGACAAAGGTGGCGTAATCACAGTTTTCACAGAACAATCTTATGGCAATGCAGTTAATAGTGATGTGATTTTGCAGGAAGATGGAAAAATTATAACAGTAGGTGATGAAGATGGTTTAGGTGGTCAGGGTTCTGACCCGGGCAAAATGTTATTAACTAGATACGATGAAAACGGACAACTTGATCCAAGCTTTGGAGAAAATGGAATAGCTTCAGTACAAATTGATGCTATATATGGACAATCTGGTAAGTCAGTTCATTTAGTTGCTGATAACAAAATTTTAGTAACAGGTACAACGGGTGAGCATGATCATATTTATCTCGCCCGTTTCAACAATGACCTCGTCCTTGCTGCAAACTTCAAAGACGTAAAAGCCGCGCAAAATAATGATGCCATCACCATCACCTGGCAAACACTCAATGAAAGTGGTACAAAATCTTTTACTGTTGAAAGAAGTATGAATGCAAATGATTATGTCGGCATAAATACTGTTCCTGCAAAAGGTGTGGCAAGCATTTATAATTACACAGATAAAAATCCGTTGGATGGTACCAGCTATTATCGCATAAGAGAAAATGGAATCAATGGTACCAACACTTTCAGCCCGGTTGTAAAAGTGGTGTTCAATGATAATGGTGTTATTTCTTTGTATCCTAATCCCGCAAAAAATACGGTATCGGTGAAAGGTTTGAATAAAAATATATCTGCAATAATTAAAATCACTGATATGCAGGGCAGAGAAATCAGCAGTCAGAATTTTACACAAAGTAATTCTGCAACTTTGAATATAAGAGTACTTGCGCAAGGCACTTATTTTGTACAGGTAGCGCAGGAAGGGAAAGTTGTAAGACTGAAATTGATTAAGGAATAGTTTGTTGTTTTGTGTTTTGTGTTTCTGGTTAAATTTCGATTCGGAATTTTATATTCTCTTTTTCAATTGAAATTTTTTATAACTCATTTTTATTTGTTGGAAACAATGGATAAAAATGAGTTTTTTTAACCTGTAAATGAACTTTTCATATCACTCAATTTCTAATAATTGGAATTATATTTTCAATTATTCACACTACAAAAAATCCTACATCATAACTCCTAAATAATTATTACATCCCATCCTTTTTCCAAATACTTAAAATATTTCCCCCAATACATTTGGTTTGTTGTAGCCACACGGTTATTTTTGCATCCCGGATAATTCCGGCAATCGGATTGCCCGATAGTATAAGGGTAGTACAACAGTTTTTGGTACTGTATGTCTTGGTTCGAATCCAGGTCGGGCAACAAAAAAACCGGAATTTTTTCCGGTTTTTTTATGTTCAAATATTCTTCAGATTTATGCCTGCTCAAAAAGCGTATCAACAAAAGCGTTTTTATCAAATTCCAGTAACTCATCCATTTTTTCACCCACACCAATATATTTCACCGGGATTTTAAATTGATGTGCGATCGCTAATACCACACCGCCTTTCGCCGTGCCATCCAGTTTGGTAATGGCCAGTGCGGAAACATCCGTAGCGGCTGTAAATTGTTTGGCTTGCTCCAATGCATTTTGCCCGGTAGAACCATCCAATACCAGCATCACTTCATGCGGTGCGCCGGGAATAACTTTGGTAACAGATCTTTTTATTTTACTCAGTTCATCCATCAAATGTTGCTTATTATGCAATCGTCCCGCCGTATCAATCAATAAAATATCCACGTTTTTGGAGAGTGCACTTTTCGCCGCATCAAATGCAACTGCAGCAGGATCACTGCCCATTGGTTGTTTTACAATTGGCACACCTACCCTTTCACTCCAGATAGTTAATTGTTCAACTGCCGCCGCGCGAAAAGTATCCGCAGCGCCCAGCATCACTGACTTTCCGGCTTGTTTGAATTTATGCGCGAGTTTACCGATCGTAGTTGTTTTACCCACACCATTTACACCGACCACCAGGATCACGTAAGGTTTTGTATTTGCAGGAATTTCATTTCCCTGCGGGCTGTCTACTAACAATTTACTGATCTCATTTTTCAGCAAAGTATTCAACTCAGATGTGTTCACATATTTATCTTCTTTCACACGTTTCTCCACCTGGTTGATAATATGAATGGTGGTATCCAGGCCAACATCCGCGGAGATCAATGCAGTTTCCAGTTCATCCAGCACTTCTTCATCCACGATACTTTTTCCGGCAATAGCTTTAGTGATTTTGGATAAAAATCCGGAGCGCGTTTTTTCCATGCCTTTATCCAGGCTTTCCTTTTCTTTTTTTCCAAAAATATTTCCAAATAATCCCATGATAAGAATTTAATGTTTGGTAGTAATGTAATGCTCAAAAATACAAAAGCTGTTCCGGTATTGACAGAACAGCTTTACAAAAGAGGTTTATAAAATTATTTATTGGATAAAAAATCTTTCACTTTGTCTTTGTGTACAATAGATTCTTTAAACGTATAAGCGCCAGATTTCGGGCTGCGTACAGCACGAACAACTTTACTCCAGTTTTTAGATTCTAAAGAAGATTTCTGGTCTTTCTTGATCGCGGTTTTTGCTACTTTAGCCATAAAAAATATTTTCTTTTTTAATAAATGTCTTTATTTGATCTCTTTGTGAACAGTCACTTTTTTCAGGATCGGGTTGTATTTTTTCAATTCAAGCCTTTCCGGAGTGTTCTTTTTATTTTTCTTGCTGATATACCTGCTGGTACCCGGCTTGCCGCTGGTTTTATGCTCTGTGCATTCTAAAATCACCTGCACCCTGCTGCCTTTCTTTGCCATATACTGTTTTTAAAAATTGAATTTAAATTTTTGAACCATTCGCGCGCATATCGCTAATTACAACGGATAAGCCTTTTTTATTGATCGTGCGGATGGAATCTGCGGTAAGTTTCATTGTAACCCAACGCTCTTCTTCTGCAAAATAAAATCGCTTTGTCTGCAAATTAGGCAGGAAACGTCTTTTAGTTTTTATATTGGAATGGGAAACTTTGTGGCCACGGACTGGCTTTCTACCTGTAACCTCGCAAACTCTGGACATAATCTTGTTTTTTCGGACGGCAAAGGTAAGGATTTCATTTATAAAAACAATCAGTAAACTAATTATTTTGGGAGAATATTCGATATTTTTAAAAATAATCTAATTTACCCGCAATCAATATTTTTTCAATTCAAATATCAGATAATTAGGTTATTCCCAAACTGAGTGGAAAATCATTGTCATTTTTTTATTTTGTAAAATAAAAGTTATTCATCATGAAACGTTCCCTATCGGTTGGTGTCTGCCCCAACTGAATACAATTCATATTTGTAAAGAAAGTTACCAACCGATAACAAAAAAATTAAAAATGAAACGTTCTGAATTTTTAAAAAAACTAATTACTTCCGTAGCCGTTGGTGCGCTTCCTTTATCCCTTACAAAAAATTTCCGGAAAATTTATTTGTTGCAATGTTTCGTTGCAGGCTTTCAACATTATGAAGGCATGAATTTGATGGCGCATTTGAAAGATGGAGATTTGCTGGAATTGGTAAGAGAACCGGAAAATAAATTTGATGCCAATGCCATCGCATTGCACTGGCAGGGAAAGAAGATCGGGTTTATTCCCGCAGCCATTAATGAAATTCTCCGGCTTTTACTGGATACGAATGCGTTGAGTTTATTTGCCGTGATCACACATTTAGAAAAAGATTCAAAGCCCTGGGAAAATGTAGCAGTAGCTGTTTATTTCATCCAGGAAGCAAACAAAGAATTACCGGCGCATGCGAATGATCTTACACTGATTGAAGCGCCTCATTATCATACATTGAAAAATAAAAAGCAACCTATAAAAGAACCAAAGCCGCTGACATTAAATGACCTCATTAAAAGTAATAAGCGGGTAATCAATCTTGATACAATACCTGAACATCAAAAAAATCCAAAATATTATTTCGAAAAATATTATTTGTTGTGGTGTGATGTGGTGTGTTGTTG
>JBEPVG010000178.1:0-5068 GCA_041691175.1 Chitinophagaceae bacterium | reverse complement strand
AGATATATAAATTTGTGTACTTACCGCGATGTCTGAATTGTTTCACTAAGTTGAAAAAAAATTAGAAACCAACAAAGTATTCAGGTGTTTATTATATACCGAATAAAGAATTAGAAATGAACCTTAATTTCCAATCCTTAAAATCTGAATTATCAACTTCAAATTATTTTCTGCCAGACAAACCGTAATTAATAACTGAAAATACAAAATTATTATCTGCCCCATCCCCATTTTAAAAACCGGGGAAACGCTCGTCCCCATGTGCTTACATTGTGTTTTCCGTCTTTTAATTCCAAATAATAAATATCCTTTTCAGGTTCGTAACCTTTCATTACCAATTCATTAATTAATGAAATTGTATCATCAATAGAATCAATAATCCCATTGTGATTCCTGTCGGCTGTTTCATCAAGAGTACCCGTTTCAAAAAAGAATTTCAGGCCCGGATAATAATTTCTTTTTTTAATTTCATTGTGCATAATCCGATGTTGATCTTCCATAAAATGTTCATCATCCTGTGGAATACTTCTCCACCATAATGAACCACTAAATATCCCTGCTTTAGAAAATTCTTCCGGATGATTCCAAACAATATCCAGAGCACTTAATCCGCCTAATGAAAAACCACAAAAAGATTTTTCTTTAAATGAAGTTTGACATTTTTCTTTAATAAAAGAAAGTAATTCTTCTAAAACAAATCGTGTATATAATTGTGCTTTCGCGCCCAATCCATTTTCATTTAAAACATTTGCGGTTCCATATTCATTCTTTCTGTCAGGACCACAATGGATTCCAACGTACAATAAAGGTTCAATTTTCTCCTGTTCATATAACTCTTCCAAAATGTTTTGAAAGCCCATGGTGATTAGGTCCTGGCCGTCGTTGACCAATAAAAGGCCCAGGTCAGATGCACTATTTATTCCGGGAGGAAAATAAAAATCAACAATTACTTCCCTTTGAAGAAATATAGAATTTAGAATATAGCTTTCCGTTAGTTTTTCAATCTGCATACTTTTCAAAATAAAGTTTTAGTGTTTAATTGTTTTTCTGAAAAAAATTGCGTTTGCCGATAACCGTTATAGCAAGCAAACAATTATTTAAAATACTAGTTTTCATTTATTTAATTGACAAGAATCACCGCATCAAAAACTTTTTCAAAATTGTGCTTTACTTTTTCTTTTGCTTCCTCAAAATCCACCTTGTAGCCTAATTCCTTTTCAATTGAAGTAACCTGTTTATTTACAATTCCACAGGGAATAATATTATTAAAATAACTGAGGTCGGTATTTACATTCAATGCAAATCCATGCATCGTAATCCAACGACTGCAACGAATTCCCATGGCGCAAATTTTCCTTTCTCTTCCCAATGTTCCCGGCTCAACCCATACACCAGTTTCCCCTTTGCTACGCTCGCCTTTTATTCCGTATTCCGCAATCGTAAGAATAATTACCTCTTCAAGACTACGCATATATTTTCCAATATCTGTAAAAAAATTTTCAAGATCAAGAATTGGATAACCAACTATTTGTTGCAATCCATGAAAGGTAATATCCCCGCCCCTGTTGGTTTTAAAAAATTCGATTTCTTTTTCTTCCATTTCATCTTCAGACAACAGCACATTTTCTATGTGGCCACTTTTTCCTAAAGTATAAACGGGAGGATGTTCGCAAAAGAGAAGATGGTTGATGGTTCGGGGTTGATGATTCGAAGTTAGTGGTTGGGCATTGCTCATCGCTTTTCGCGCTTGCGATTTTACTTCGAGATTTTTTTTAACTAATTCTTCCTGATAATCCCATGCTGATTTATAATTAACAATTTCAAGATCTTCAAAAATGATACGCTGTTTTTCCAATGCAAAGATTTTAATTTGCAAAGATAAGGAAGGTTCAAGGTTGATTGTTGAAGGTCTAAATTCAGGTAATTTGTTTGTTTACTGGATTGAATAACACTGTTCCCCTTACAAAATATTTTTTATGAATGAAGAAGAATTACCTGAAGAGAACGAAGAGCTTTTTGAAAGAGAAACAATTATTTGTGCCAAGGGCCAGGAGCCTTTGCGCATTGATAAATTTTTAATGGGCCGCATTGAAGGGGCGACAAGAAATAAAATACAGCAGGCAATAGAAGCAGAAAGAGTCCTGGTAAATGAGAAGCCAATAAAATCAAATTACAAAATCAGGCCTGAAGATAAAATCGTTATTTATCAAACTTATTTGCCAGAAAGCAATGTTATTGTACCGGAAAATATTCCTTTCAAAATAGTGTATGAAGATGATGATGTTATGGTAATTAATAAACAACCAGGAATGGTAGTTCATCCCGGAAGCGGCAATCCTGGCGGCACTTTGGTGAATGCAGTGGCGTATTATTTAAAACAGCAAAATCCGCAAATTGATGAAACAGAACTTTCCCGTTTTGGATTGGTTCACCGGATAGATAAAAATACTTCCGGACTTTTGGTGATGGCAAAAACTCCAA
This sequence comes from Chitinophagaceae bacterium, assembly GCA_041691175.1. GTDB lineage: Bacteria > Bacteroidota > Bacteroidia > Chitinophagales > Chitinophagaceae > Ginsengibacter. Next base: position 2,587 of record JBEPVG010000178.1, on the reverse strand, counting down.
AAGCAATGACACATTTGGCCAAACAATTTTTTGACCATACTGTTTATCGCAGGTACGTAGCTCTAGTTTGGGGCGATTTTGAGGAAGAAGAAGGAATAGTTGTGGCTCATGTTGGCCGGCATCAAAGATTCAGAAAAATTTTCACTGCTTATCCGGAGGGAGATCATGGAAAAGAAGCCGTTACTCATTATAAAGTGCTCGAAAGATTTAATTATGTAACGCTGATTGAATGCAGGCTGGAAACGGGACGCACTCACCAGATCCGCGTTCACATGCAGCACAATGGCCATCCGCTTTTTAATGATGACACGTATGGCGGCGATAAAATTGTGAAAGGAACAGTATTTACCAAATACAAACAATTTGTTGAAAATTGTTTTGCGCTTTGTCCCCGTCACGCTTTGCATGCCCAGCAGTTAGGGTTTATTCATCCGGTTACCAAAATGGAAATGAAATTCGAAAGTGAGCTTCCAGATGATATGAAATCAGTGATTGAGAAATGGAGAAATTATAGTATGAGTAGAAATAAATAATGTCATAAATTTCAATCTATTCAAGTTATTATAGAACCCTTAATTACCTAATTTCCACAAATCATTGGCTAACAAAAATTCTAAATTATGGTAACTAAAATATAATTTCCACTCCTGAAAATTATTGTAAGCTGTGGTTAACAAAATCATACAGTGTCGCCGTAAAAACACCGCGCTCCCTTTTCTTAAAAATAGCCTTCCAGTCTCCGTTATATTTTAAAAGTGCCGGCACTAATAAATCCCCAATTTTTGTCATTTGCACTTCCATATCTACTTTAAAATCATAAAAGCCTGCATCATAACTTAATGAATAATTGCGCGCCACTATCTCAAAAGTTTTTTCATTAAACCATGTACTCATTTCATCTATAACCACATCATTTTTTTTATTGTCTTTTAGTTTGATTGTAAATACGTAACATGGAACCGAATCATAATCTTTGAAATCAATATTCATATCGTACTTATCAGCCATTGACTTGTCAAAAATTTCCGTCTTGTTACTGATAAAAGGAAGTCCGTTTATTTTTCTTCCGGGATTAAAAAACAACATTTTAAGTTGCTCTTTATGTTTTTCCATTCCGCTCAATCCTGCGGTAGAAAATTCACGGCCCTTTACAATATTATTTTCACCACAAACAGAATCTTTTGTGAAAAATAATCCTGCATACATTTGAGCTGTATAATAATTAAATTCCCCATCCGCGCCAAACATATCTCCGGTGATAGTTTGATCAAACGTTTCCATTTTACGGCAATTTCCCACGCGTATCTGTTTTGTTTTGCTACGCAATGAAGCCTTGACATTTCCATTCTTATCAAACATTCTGATGTCGTTTAGAGCCGTATAACCCACTATGTGAAGATTGCGAAATGCTTTATAAAAAGTAGTATCATTTTTTACCCTTTCTACAAAAGAAAGAACATCCAATTTATTGTTTACAACGATTTCAGAATGTGTTATGTAATTTTCATCCACTTTTACAATTGTATCCTTCGCTTCTTGCGCAAAAAGAAAGGAAGAAAGAAAAAGTAGAACGGATAGAGTGAAAAACTTTTGAATCATGCCTGAAAGAAATGTGGAAATTGTTTAAAATATAGAAATTGGCCAACCTTGAATTACAGTAAAAGAACAAATTTGGCAATTTCTAAACTGCTCTATTATTTATTAAAAGACATGCGGTAATCAACTGAGACTTTACCTTTGGAAATATCATTTAATTTGCGTTTGATCAGATTTTTCTTGAGAGGTTTTAGATAATCAATAAATAATTTCCCCTCTATATGATCGTATTCATGAAGAATAACCCGGGCAGTAATTCCTGTAAAAGTTTTTGTATATCCCGTAAAAGTTTCATCAAAAAAATGAATCGTAATTGTTTCTCTTCTTAAAATATCTTCCCGGATTTTGGGTATACTCAAACAGCCTTCATTATAAGGCCATTCATCACCATCAATTTCTTTAATTTTTGCATTGATAAAAACACCTTTAAAACCTTCATCTCCGGGATATTCATTTTTTTCATCCTCTTCCAGATTTTCAAGAATCTGAATGCTGTCCATAATAAATAAACGAATATCCTTATTCACTTGAGGAGCTGCCAAACCCACGCCCTTACTATTGTACATCGTTTCCCACATATCCTCTATCAGTTTTTGTAAACCAGGATAATCAGGTGAAATTTCTAACCCTACTTTTCTTAAAACCGGATTGCCATATGCAACGATTGGGAGAACCATAAAAATTACTAATTATTATTTATTAAATTGGAATGCAAATTTAAAGGTTTTTCGGAAAAGATAAGTGGTATTCAGCCTCCAATCTTTATGAAGAACCACTTGCCATAAATTCCTGTAACATAATAGTAGCCGCTATTTCATCCACAGTTCTTTTATTTCTTCTGTCTTTTTTTTTCATTCCCATTTCAATCATCGCCCTCCTGGCCATTTTGGAAGTAAATCTTTCATCCACTTTTTTTATTGGAATTTTTGGAAATTCTTTTTCTAATCTTCTTATAATTTCTTTTACCAGAGGGGTGGCATCAGTATCTGAA
>JBEPVG010000177.1:0-5080 GCA_041691175.1 Chitinophagaceae bacterium | reverse complement strand
TTAAAAAATTTTGGTGGTGAAATACAGGGAAATTACCAGGCTATTTTTGATTTATTATACAGAGGAATTACTTTAATCATTTCACCTGTCGTCACGTCCTTATTTCCACTGTTAACTGCCGCATATGTAAAAGGCGATAATACAGAAATAAGAAAGTTTTTGAAAAAATTAATTTTTTATGAATTGGGTGGATTTGCGATTTCAGTCATTTTATATTGGTGGTTTGGTGCCAATTTATTGTTATACATTTTAAAAACTCCTGGAACAGAGACTTTTAAAATGATGGGATTTATCGTTATTTGTGGCACTTTTATTTGGCAGCTGGCTATTCTTGTACAAAAGCAGTTTGAATTGCAATTAAAAAGTCTTTTCCTATTTCTGATGATGGCAATTGCCTTTTCGGTTCAGTTAATTTTTTATTTAATTTTCAAAAACTCCCATATTGAATTATTGTATCCTTTAGGATTTTTATTGTCATCCGTTGTTTATCTTTTTTTAATATCATTTTCAGAGTTAATGGCATTTTCAAAATCAATAAGGCTTAAATCAAAAATTTAGAAAAAAAAGGGTGTCACTATTATTCATGCATAATTTAGACAACATATTAATAGAACTGATTTTTATTTTACTCCTTTTTTTATTATTCGTTGCCAATTACCAAATAATGAAAAAAAGGATAATGCACCCTGCAGTATTATTTTCTCTTGTCTGGTGCATTATTCTAGCATTACATTTATTTTTTAGTTTCACTTTACTTAACGAATTATTTCCCTTAACTCTTTCTACCTATATCATTTTTTTTATGGGGGCGCTTGCTTTTAGTTTTGGTGCCTTCATAGAAACTGCAATTGCTGAAAAGGTGGAAGTAAAAAGTAAGGCGATAAATAATATTCCCAATACTTCCCAAACAGGTATAAACGTTTCTTTAAGATGCTTACTTTTAGCTATTATTATTATAGGACTTCCTTTTTATATTCAGGCAGCTTACAGAGTTTTTCTCGCTTCTAATATTGATAGTTTTTTTGCAGGATTAAGAACAGAATTATCTTATGGAAGTGAAGACATTGGTTGGACAAAATATTTGGTTTCTTTTTCTTTTGTAGTGTTTGCTATTAATTTGTATTCTTTTTTTAAAGAGAGGACCAAAACTAATAAAATCCTAGTATCGGTTAATTTTTTGTTCACATTAACCTATGCTGTGTTTGTTACCGGAAGAGGTCTGTTTTTAATGTTACTTCTATTATATTTTGGACTATCTTATGTACAAAACAAAAATTTCTCTCTAAAAAAGATTGCTTCCTTCTTTACATTATTTATACTTCTCTTTATTTCTATAGGAATAATGTACGGCAAGGGTGGGGATAAAGAGAATACGATAAAAGAAAATATTAAACCTGTACTTCAAACAACAGCAATTTATCTCGTGACACCCTTAAATGCATTCGATTGGGAAAAACATCACCAATTTCAAGTAACTTATGAAGGAAACTATTCTTTGCGTTTTTTTACGAAGATAGCAGAACAATTAGATCTAACACCTAATTTGAAAGTTACTGAATTGGTTCAGCCGTTTGTGTTTGTGCCTTATCCTACAAATGTTTACACGATTTATAGTCCATACATAAAAGATTTTGGAAATTTATATGCCTGGGTCATGCTCTTTTTATTTGGTTATATTCATACATTTATTTTCTTCAAGGCTCTTTCTACAAAAAGTTTTCGGTACTCTGTTTATTTTTCATTCTTACTATTTCCCCTCTTTATGAGTTTTTTTCAGGATCAATATCTATCATTATTTTCCCAATGGTTACAAATTGTGGTTTATTTTGAAGGCATTCAATTTTTAAACAAATTTTTTGTTTCTGCAAATGACTGATATCGTAATCATAAACTGGAACAGCGCCGATTATCTTGAAAAATGTATAAATTCCATTTTTACTACAAATAATAAAACTTTCGTGGAAACGGTTTTTATTGTTGATAATAATTCCAATGATTCATCTTTAGAAAGAATTACACCAAATAATAAAATTAAAATTATCAGGAATAATGAAAACCTTGGATTTGCAAAAGCGTCTAACCAGGGTTTCAAATTATCCAAAGCACCATTCGTTTTACTTTTGAACCCAGATACCCAATTATTAAATTCCACGCTTGAAGATTGCATCTCTTTCATGGAAAAAAAACCTGAAGTTGATATTTTGGGCTGTCGTTTATTAAATGATAAAGGAGAAATTTCACCGAGTTGCGCGCGCTTTCCTACTCCTGGCAAATTATTTATTGATTCAATCGGGCTATCAAATATTTTTCCTTCTCTATTTACGCGCGCAATTCTAATGACGGAATGGGATCATAAAACAAGTCGCGTTGTGGATCAGGTAATGGGCGCTTTTATGTTTATGCGCCATTCTGTTTTTGAAAAAGTTGGTTATTTTGATGAACAGTTTTTCGTCTATTTTGAAGAGCTTGATTTTTCAAAAAGACTTTCAATGATTGGGGGGAAATCCTTTTTTAATGCTAATATAAAAGCGATTCATTCGGGCGAAGGAACAACCAGTTCTGTAAAAGCATTTCGTCTTTTTCTAAATTTAAAGAGCAGGCTTCAATATGCGAAAAAACATTTTAGTTCATTTGGGTATGCTTCTGTTTGGTTTACAACCTTTTTTATTGAACCTGTATCAAGAAGTATTTTTCTAATTTCCTCAGGAAAAGCAAATGAAATTTCGGATGTTTGGAAAGGCTATAAATTATTAACCGGAATCAGTAAAAGTAAATTAATGGAAAAATAATTATGGATACGAAACTGCAAGCTTTCTCAGCGTTTTTAAAAGAAAAACCTTTAAATATAATTTTATGGAAATTATATTGCAAACTGGTTACAGCAAAAATTCCAAAATCAAAATCATGGATCTCATTAATTAAAAATAAATCGGGTATTGAAATTGGTGGCCCGAGTGGCATTTTTGCTTCAAAAAACTTTTTACCTCTATATCCTTTTTTACAATCACTTGATGGTGTCAATTTTAGTGATAAAACTATTTGGGAAGGAAAACTATCGCAAGGAAATAACTATAATTATGAAGGCAAAACGGGATTTCAATTTATTGCAGAAGGAACCGATCTAAAAGAAATTAAAGATGAGGAATATAATTTTCTATTGAGCAGTAATAATCTTGAACATATTGCCAATCCTATAAAAGCGCTGTTCGAATGGAAAAGAATTATTAAACCTGAAGGGATGATCATTTTAATTTTGCCGAAAAAAGAAAGCAATTTTGATCATAAAAGATCAGTGACAAGTTTTCAACATTTAAAAGAGGATTTCAAAAATAATATTGATGAAAAGGATCTGACACATTTAAATGAAATTCTTGAATTACATGATTTAAAAAGAGATGCGCATGCCGGTTCGTTTAACGATTTTAAAAAGAGATCTGAAAATAATTTTGAAACCCGTTCGCTTCATCATCATGTTTTTGATATGGCTCTTTTAAAACAAATAATTGACTTTGTTGGAATGAAAACAGAATTATTTTATTCAAGTCCAACTGATCATTTTATTGCAGCAAGTAAATAAGAATTAAATTTTATTTTTTCCGCAGTGAAATAACGCGTTCAAATATTTCATCCCAAACTTTATCAAGCGCATCATCAGAATAATTCTTTTGCACAAAAGCGCGATCTCTTTTGGAAATATTTTCTCTTTCTAAAGCTGACATTTCTTTAATTGATTTGATCTTTTCTACCCAATCTTCAATGCCAGTACAAAACAAATTATCCCGCGCTTCATTCATTAATTCTTTATAAGCGGGAGTATCTGAAACTATTGTTGGGAGGCCGGTAAACCAAAATGAGATCAGTTTATTGGCAGGTTTATGCCATCCAAAAAGATGTTTTTTGTTGAGTGGAATAATTCCGCAATCACATTCACTGAGAATCTGGTCTTTAGTTTCAATTTCCCATTTGTGAAAGATGGTTTTTATTGGAAGTTTATACAGGAATTTTTTAGAATCCCTTTTTCTAAATTGTCCTGATAGTGAATATTTCTCGGAAGTAATTACATGAAGTTCACAAATGGAATTAATCTGTTGAAAGAGATTTTTAAAATGCAAAAAATTTGGTAATACAGATCCTTGTCCTTCCCAAACTAATTTCATCTTGCGATTAATTTCAAAATTATTTTTCACAGACCGATATTCTTCTTCGAGGTAATCAAGGCTTACAAAAATATTTTTGTTCCATTTTGAAATGGATATTTTAATTTTAGTACTTGAACAAATTACCACGTCTGCAATTTTGAGCCACCTGATGATCAATTTTCTGTAATTCAAATAAACGAGAGAATCTTTTCTCATCAAAAATCTTCCAACTCCTTTAAACAATTTTGAAAAAGTATCCGTGTAAAAAATCAAGCTATCTACCATTTCGAAAATAAAAATCGTTGATGGATTTTTTCTTTTATACAAAAGCCATTTGGTTAAGTTTGATGGCGCAGGTAAAATAATTACATCATACTTCTTTTTTGGATCGGCAATTTCATAAATAATATTTTTTCTTTCGGCAAAATGAGGAAACCTGCGCCGGTCCGCTGGTTGAGATAAATCAGGTGAATAAGGAACGTATCCGATTTTTAAATTAGTTTTCATTCTCAAAGCAATGTAAATTCTTTTAAAATAAATTTTTCATTATTTTTTCTTCCCCACCGCGTGATAATAAGGAATGCCGTTACTTATTACAACCTCTGTCAATCCGGCATCTTCCATCATTTCTTTGATTTCTTTTGCAGAAAATCTTTGTTCAAGCCGTGTTCCGAAACGATCTAGTGCATCATTTCTAATCACAAATAAAGAGTGTCTTTGATATCCATTTAAAGGCATTTGTTTAGAAAGGTTTTTAAATCCTAAAAAGTTTAAAAATCGACCTATTAAGATAAAAGGCATGTAAAATATGATCGCAAAAATATCACAAACAAAATGTTTTATTTTTCCCGGAAGCCTGCTTACAAATTTTCTGATGTAATCGCTTATTTTGAAAAGTATTTTATAAAATGGTCCGCTACGATCGAAATTATAATAAAGAT
>JBEPVG010000176.1:0-5086 GCA_041691175.1 Chitinophagaceae bacterium | reverse complement strand
CAATTACTTTTATTAATAACTGCTCCAGTGTACCTGATTGTAATTGGGTTTGAAATCATATTAAGCAATCTTCATTTAAAAAAATATTATACGCTAAAAGATACATTAATGAATATGTATCTATGCATTTTAAATGGCGGAATTGATCTTTTATTCAGAGCTGTTTATGTTGTAATTCTTATTGTTTTTTACCAGTTTCATTTTATTAGTTTTTCGTTCAATCCAATACTATATTGGTTTCTACTTTTTATTTTCGAAGATCTGGCTTTTTACTTTGAACACCGTGTAGATCACTTTTGCAGAATATTCTGGGCGGTCCATGTTACCCATCATTCTTCTGAAGAGTTTAATTTAACCACTGGTTTTCGTTCATCAGTTTTGCAGCCACTTTACCGGTTTATCTACTTTATTCCATTGGTTTTAATTGGATTTAAACCGTTGGATATTGTATTTATGTATTCACTCACCCAGATCTATGGAATTTTAGTTCATACACAATATATTGATAAAATGCCCCATTGGTTTGAAGTAATCTTTGTAAGTCCCGCCCATCACCGGGTTCACCATGCAAGCAACATTCGTTATCTGGACAGAAACATGGGAATGGTCCTCATTATCTGGGATAAAATTTTTGGAACTTTCCAGGAGGAATTAAAAGGTGACCCAGTAAAATATGGATTAACCAAACATTTAGACCAACCTTATCATCTTTCCAATATTATTTTTCATGAATGGAAAAATATTTTTCACGATTTGCATAGAAACATTCCTCTTTCTTTAAAAATTAAATATTTAATTATGCCGCCAGGCTGGAGCCATGATGGAAGTACCAAGACGGCCAGAGAACTAAGAAAGGAATTATTTCAATCTGAAAAGATCAACAGTGGAAAATATAGTTAGATCTTTGATAAGGTTCTTTTATATTTATACCATATTAAGTTTGCAGTAAACCACTTTTTTCACTCTTCTAAAATTAAAACATCATGAGCTTTATTAAAGATTTCAAATCATTTGCTACCAAAGGCAATGTTATGGATTTGGCGGTAGCAGTAATCATCGGCGCTGCTTTCACCGCTATCGTATCGTCATTGGTAACCGATATTATCACCCCGTTGATATTGACACCGGTTTTAGATAAATTAGGTTTGAAAGATATTGCAGAATTGAAGTGGGGAGCGGTGACTTATGGAAAGTTTTTAGCAGCAGTGATTAATTTTGTAATTATAGCACTCGTCATCTTCTTAATGATTCGGGGTATTGCCAGAATGCAAAAGAAAGAAGAAGTGGCAGCAGCAGGGCCTTCTTCTACCGATGTTTTGCTAACTGAAATAAGAGACGAACTTAGAAAAAGGTAATTTTTTATTCAATAAATTTGCAGTCCCGGTGATTTATCACCGGGATTTTTTTTATCTTGATGAAAATAAAAACAAGAAATAGTTTAAAACTATTTTATTAAATGAATACAGAAATTTATCAAATAAAATTACCTCAGTTCGAGGGACCTTTCGACCTGCTTTTGTTTTTCATAGAACGAGACGAACTCGATATTTACAACATTCCTATTACTAAAATCACCAACGATTTTCTTCATTATATCCATACAAGTGGGTCGTTGAATATTGAGCTGAGCAGCGAATTCATTTTATTTATCAGCACACTGATGCGCATCAAAGCAAAAATGCTGATACCACGTAAAGAAATAGATCTGCTTGGAAATGAAATAGATCCTCGCCAGGAACTGATTGATAAGATTCTTGAATACAAAAGATTTAAAGAAGCATCTCAAAAAATGAGTGAGATGGAAGCGCTAAGAATGTTGATGGTGAAGCGTGGAAATATCCAGGAAGAACTGGCTCTGATTGGCGAAGAAGCCGGCGAAGGCACCGAAATTCAGACGGTAACTTTATTTAAATTAATGAAGGCATTTGAAAAAGTAGCACAGCGACTTTTAGATAAAAAAAATCATCCGGTTCATACAGTTATTAGTTATAATTATACGATGGAAGGCACACGAGAATACATGCTTGACCTGATAAGAACTGAACGTTCTCTTTCATTTACAACAATATTTGATGTTTGTGAGGATCGTATTCACGCAATTTTTCTTTTCTTGAATATCCTGGAACTTGTTCAATCGAACTATATGAAAATCATCAGCGGAAGCGGAATCAATAACTTCATTATCGAATATAATGAAGAAAGAGTTGGAGATATTGTCGATAATAATATTGTTTAAATATGAAAGAAAATCTGATCTAAACAACTTTATAAAACGTAATAAAAATAAAAGAAAAGATTTAAAGAAAGGAATGGGAATAATCTTTATAGTAAACAAATAAATATTGCAAATTTCTATTTTCAATACTATAAAATCGTTCAATGTAAAATTGGAAAAATTTAATTTTAAATTTTCCTGATTTAAATTATTATAAATTGCAAACTGCTAAAACTTTTTAATGGAGAAAAACTTATATGAATTTGAATCGGAGCCAGAAAAAAGACCTTCTTTTCTAACATGGCTTTGCATCCTCACATTTATCGGAAGCGGTTGGGCTATTGTCAGTCACATCTGGTCTTATACTACCGCTGCTAAAACTTCAACAATGTTTTCTCAAAATGTGGACATTAAAAAAGATTCTACCTTACAAAAAGATACTGCTACGATTGCTATTGATAAAAAACATTCTTCTCTTGAAGGAAATATAAAAGCATCTTTTTCTAAAATTTTACAAGAGGATAATATCCGCAAAATTGCCATCGGCGGGCTAATTGCGGCATTACTCACCTTAACCGGCGCTTTGTTTATGTGGCATTTGAAAAAGCAAGGATTTTATATTTATATTTTAGGGGTTGTGGTTGGAATTTTAGTTCCATTTTATATATTTGGAAATGATCTGATTGCTGTTGGCGCTTCTTCTTTTGCCAATTTTTTCGGACTGGTTTTTATTGCACTTTATGCGTTGAATTTAAAATCAATGAGCCGAAAACAAGTTCAGGAAGATTAAATGAAAAAGCAAATGTTTTCAAAAAAATAAGCATTCAGATTATATTAAAACCAAAATATAATCCTACATTTGCACCCAATTATTAAAATTATTTCAAAAAAAATGTCTTATTTAACTTCAGAAAGCAAAGCAAAATACTTTTCAGATTTTGGCGGCGATGCAAAAAATACAGGTTCAATTGAAGCTCAGGTAGCGATTTTAACGGAAAAGATCAATCACATTTCCGGTCATTTAAGTACAAATAAAAAAGATTTCAGTACTCAACGTGGATTGATGCAAATGGTAGGGAAAAGAAAAAGCTTATTGGCTTATTTGAGCAAACATAATTTAACCGGCTATCGTGGTTTGATTGAAAAGTTAGGACTCCGTAAATAATTTTATCACCAAATGATATTGTTAGCTATTCCCAACTGATTAATACGGTTGGGATTACTTTTTTATAAACTAATTAAAATAAATAATGAATACTCCAAATGCAATAAATGTAACTTTTGATATCGGCGATGGCCGCATGGTTACTATAGAAACCGGCAAGCTCGCACGACAGGCCGATGGGGCAGTTACCGTGAGTTTAGGCAATTGCATGATATTGGCAACCGTTGTAGCGAATCATGAACCAAAAGAAGGGCAATCATTTTTCCCTCTAATTGTAGATTACCAGGAAAAATTTGCTTCTGCTGGAAGAATTCCAGGATCATTCTTTAAAAGAGAAGCGAGATTAAATGATTACGAAATATTAACTTCAAGATTAATTGACCGGGCACTTCGTCCGTTATTTCCGGATGATTATTTATGCGATGTGCAGGTTTTGGTTTCACTTGTTTCAAGCGATTCAGAAGTGATGCCAGACGCAATGGCTTGTCTCGCCGCATCAGCAGCGTTAGCTGTTTCAGATATTCCAATCCAGGAAATAATTTCTGAAGTGAGAGTTGGAAAAGTAAATGGTGAATTTATAGTAAATCCAACCCGATCTCAATTGGAAGAAGCAGATTTAGAGTTTCTGATCGCTGCTACCAACAAAAATATAATGATGGTAGAAGGCGAAGGAAAAGAATGCCAGGAAGAAGATTTGGTAAAAGCCATTGAAATAGCACATGAGGCCATTAAAATTCAAGTAAAAGCACAGGAAGAATTAAGAGATAAAGTAGGCGCAAAAACAAAGCGGGATTATACAAAACCTTATCGAAATGAATCTTTAGACGAAAAGATAATTTCATTTGCAAAAGATAAAATGCTTACCATCGCTTCAACTCCATCCGCAAAACATGAAAGACAAGATTCTTTTGATAAATTATTAAAAGAAACCACCGAACATCTGGGCGAAGAATTGCCGGATGAAGATAAAAAATTAGTAAAATATTATTTCGGTGAATTACAATATCATGTAGTTCGGGATATGATGCTCGCAACACGTAAGCGCCTTGATGGCCGTGAACTTGACGAGATCAGACCACTTACGATGGAAGTCAGCTTTCTTCCTTCGCCACACGGTTCGGCGTTGTTTACCCGTGGTGAAACTCAATCTTTAACTACCGTAACTTTAGGTACGCCACTTGATGAACTATTGGTTGAAAGCGCGGCTACCAGCAATTATTCTAAATTCATTTTACATTATAATTTTCCGCCTTTTTCTACCGGCGAAGTAAAAATGATGCGCGGCGTTGGCCGTCGTGAAGTAGGACATGGAAACCTGGCGATGCGTTCTCTGAAAAAAATTATGCCGGGAACCGATTATCCTTACACCGTAAGAGTTGTAAGTGATATTTTAGAAAGCAACGGTTCTTCTTCAATGGCTACAGTTTGTGCTGGTTCATTAGCATTGATGGACGCAGGTGTTCCTTTCAAAAAACATGTAAGCGGAATCGCAATGGGATTGATTTCTAAAGGAGATCAATTCGCTGTTCTTTCTGACATTCTCGGCGATGAAGATCATCTAGGAGATATGGATTTTAAAGTAACCGGAACGAGGGACGGAATTTGTGGTGTGCAGATGGATATAAAAGTTGACGGATTGAGCATGGACGTAATGCGCCAGGCGCTTGATCAGGCCAAAAAACTGTCTCTTATACACTTCTCCGAGC
>JBEPVG010000175.1:0-5095 GCA_041691175.1 Chitinophagaceae bacterium | reverse complement strand
TGTTTTTCTTTTTTCAACAGTGGCGGTAATGTCTAAAAAAACCAGTTCGTCTGCTCCTTGCTTTGAATAATAAATAGCAAGTTCCACGGGATCACCGGCATCGCGAATGTTTTCAAAATTAATCCCCTTAACAGTTCTACCATTTTTAATATCCAGACACGGTATAATTCTTTTTGCAAGCATTAATTATTTTTTATAAAATCTTCTACCTGTTTCAAACTTATTTTCTGTTCATAGATCGCTTTCCCCACAATTGCTCCACTACAACCCGTTTCTTTTAAAATCAACAAATCTTCATAACATGAAATTCCCCCGCTGGCAATAAGTTGCAATAAAGGAAACCTGATTAATATTTCTCTATAAAGCCCAGCAGCAGGGCCTTCCATCATTCCGTCTTTTGATATATCGGTACAAAACATCCGGTTTATCCCTTTAGTCATCATTTCGTTTATAAAATCAAAAACACCAATTCCGGTATCTTCTTTCCAGCCATGAATTTTTATTTTTTCGAAAAGCACATCTGCTCCCGGCAAGAATTTATCCGCGCCGAAATCAATAATCCATTGAGAAAATAATTCCGGAGTTTTTATTGTAACGCTTCCCACACTTACCAGTTGTGCTCCTGCATTAAACACAGATTGAACGTCTTCTGTTGTTTTTAATCCACCCCCAAAATCAATAATCAGTGAAGTATTTTTTGAAATGTTTTCAAGCGTTTTTATATTTTTTAATGGTTCCCAATTGGCACCATCAAGATCCACCATGTGCAATTTTTTTATACCAACTCCCTGGAAGCTTTTAGCAACTTCCAAAGGATCATCATTGTAAATTATTTTTCGTTCAAAATCACCTTTGCTAAGCCTGACACATTTGCCATCAATAATATCAATTGCGGGAATGATTTCCATTTATTTAATATTTAAAAAATTCTTCAAAATTTGTTCTCCGGCCAATCCCGATTTTTCTGTGTGAAACTGAACTCCATAAAAGTTGTCTTTCTGCATAGCTGCGCTAAAAAGATTTATATAATTAGTGGTAGCAATAGTTTCAGCCGATACTTCTGCATAATAACTGTGCACAAAATATACATACGAATTTTCAGAAACGCCTTTCATCAATGGTGAAGAAGAATGGTCAATGGTGTTCCATCCCATGTGCGGAATCTTATAAGGAACTAAGTTTTTATTTTGAAAAAAAGTTCCATTAAATTTCTTTACTTCTGCATTAAAAATGCCAAGACATTTTGTATTTCCTTCCTCACTCGAATTGCACAATAATTGTAAACCCAGGCAAATTCCCAACACTGGTTGGGTCAGTGAAATAATCAGTTCATCTAGTTTTTTTTCCTTTAAATATTCCATCGCCGAAGCGGCATTTCCCACACCGGGAAAAATAATTTTATCAGCAGAATTTATTTCACCAACATCATCAGATACAATTGCGTTTGTACCTAACCGTTGTAAAGCATACAAAACACTTTGAACATTTCCTGCATTGTACTTTATGATTGCAACATTCATAAGATTCCTTTCGTTGTTGGCAAAGAATTGTTTAATGGATCGCGGCGGATAGCCATTTTTATTGCTTTTGCAAACGCCTTAAATATCGCTTCAATTTTATGATGCTCATTCGTTCCTTCTGCTTTAATATTCAGGTTAGATTTGGAAGCATCTGAAAATGATTTAAAAAAATGATAAAACATTTCTGTCGGCATTTCTCCTATTTTTTCTCTTTTAAACTCTACATCCCAAACAAGCCAGCTCCTGCCGCCAAAGTCAATGGCAACGTGTGCCAGGGAATCATCCATCGGCAATAAAAATCCATATCTTTCTATCCCGCGCTTATTGCCTAACGCTGCTAACATCGCTTCTCCAAAAGCCAAAGCCACATCTTCAATGGTATGATGTTCATCAATATGCAGATCACCATCGCAATGAATTTTCAAATCCATCCCCGAATGTTTAGCAACCTGTTGGAGCATATGATCAAAAAATCCCAAACCCGTTTTGATATCAGCTTTCCCATTGCCATCCAGGTTTATTTCTACGTCAATTTTTGTTTCATTCGTATTTCTGAAATGGGAAATTTTTCTTTCCGGCCGTTTTAAAAAATTATAAATCTCCTCCCACTTTTGCGTTTCAAGAGCGATCACATTTTTCAAATCTTCTTTTGAAACCGTAACCTCTCCGGTTCCTAATTCCTGAAAATTATTTATAAAGACAGCATGACATCCAAGGTTCTTCGCCAGCTCCACATCGGTAAGCCGGTCGCCGATTACAAAGGAATTTTTAAGATCATACTTTTCTTTATCAAAATAATGTTTCAACATTCCAACGCCAGGCTTCCGGGTGTTTTTATTTTCGTGAGGGAATGTTTTGTCAATTAAAACTTCTGAAAAAATAACTGATTCGTTTGCAAAAGTTTTGACTACAAAGTTTTGAATTGGCCAGAACGCTTCTTCGGGGAAAACATCGGTACCCAAGCCATCCTGGTTGGTTACCATTACTAAATCATAATCCAGTTCTTTTACAATTTTAATTAAATATTCAAATGCATGAGGATAGAATTCAAGTTTTGAAAATGCATCCAACTGGTTGGTTACGGGTGGTTCAATGATGATGGTACCATCCCGGTCAATAAATAAAATTTTCTTAGACATAATTTTTTAAAGCATTAATTAATTTTTGATTTTCTTCGGAAGTTCCGATCGTTATCCTGATACAATTTTCACATAAAGGTTCTTTGCTGCGGTTGCGAATAATGATCCGGTTCATCAATAAGTATTGATATAATTTATCAGCATCATCCAATTTTACCAGAATAAAATTGGCATCGGAAGAATAAATAATTTGAATAAACTTAATTAGTTTTAATTCATCATGAACCCAATTTCTTTGCTCCACAATATTTTTGATCGTTTCATTCACCTGTTGAATATTCTCCAAAGCTTTTATCGCCAGCTGCTGTGAAGACTGATTAATATTATAAGGAGGTTTTACTTTATTAAAAAAATCAAGTATTATTTCGGAAGCAAAAGCGAGTCCCAGCCTTAATCCTGCGAGCCCCCAAGCTTTTGAGAGGGTTTGCATTACAACCAGGTTTTCATATTCTGTCAGCTCAGAGATAAAAGTTTTTTGCATGGAAAAATTTATGTACGCTTCATCAATCAACACGACGCCCTGAAAATTATTCAACAATAACTCAATGTCCATTCTATTGAGGTCATTTCCTGTAGGATTGTTGGGCGAACACATAAAAATCATTTTTGTATGCTCATCAACTACAGATAGAATTCCTTCAACATCTAATTGAAAATCGGGTGTCAGCAAAACTTCCCGGGCTTCCACATCGTTAATGTTTGCACATACCTTATACATTCCATAAGTAGGTGGACAAATAATGACGTTATCTTTTTTGGGTTCACAAAAGATTCTGAAAGCAAGATCAATCACTTCATCACTACCATTTCCGATAAAAATATTTTGTGGGGGTACACCTTTTATTTTTGAAATTTGTTGTTTCAATTGCCATTGTAGCGGATCGGGATAACGATTGAAATTTTCTGCTAAAGGAGAGCCATATGCGTTTTCATTTGCGTCCAAAAAAACATCTGCATTTCCCCGGTATTCACTACGCGCAGAAGAATAAGGCTTTAATTTTTGTATGTTTTCCCTAACCAGTTTTTCTATATCAAATTTTTCCATTCTTGATTTTTTTTAGACGAATACTTATTGCATTTTTATGCGCGTCCAATCCTTCGGCAGCGGCCATATTCTGTACAGCTTTACCAATATTTTTTATTCCTTTCGAATTTAATTTTTGAAAGGTAATTTTCTTTACAAAACTATCTACAGAAACACCGCTATAAGATTTTGAAAAACCATTTGTCGGCAAAGAGTGATTCGTGCCAGATGCATAATCCCCAGCGCTTTCAGGAGAAAGGTTTCCCAAAAAAACACTTCCTGCATTTTGTACTTTTTCTGCAAGTTTATCTGCCTTTTTAGAAGCAATTATTAAATGTTCGGGTGCATATTCATTCAAAAAATCAAACGCTTCATTAATATTTTCTATCACAATAAATCTCCTGTTCAAAAAACATTTTTCAATAGTTTCTTTTCTGGCAAGTTCCGGCAATTGCAGGTGAATTTCCAAAATAACTTTCTCGATTATTTGTTCGTTCACTGCTACCAAAACCACCTGGCTGTCTTCGCCATGTTCTGCCTGGCTCAACAGATCTGCCGCGACAAATTCAGGAACACAAGTATCATCTGCATAAATCGCTACCTCACTTGGGCCGGCAAGCATATCAATGGCTACGGCATCCATATTCACCAGCTTTTTTGCACACGTTACATATTGATTTCCGGGGCCAAAAATCTTATCTACTTTCTCTACCGTTTGTGTTCCATAAGCTAGCGCTGCAATCGCTTGCGCGCCACCACCTTTATAAATATTTTCGATGCCCAAAATATTTGCAACAAACAAAACCGCGTCATCAACATTACCTATTTTATTAGCAGGGGTGGTTACCAAAATATTTTTACAACCTGCAATTTTAGCCGGAATTGCAAGCATTAATAATGTTGAAAATAATGGTGCGCTTCCTCCAGGAATATACAGGCCAACCTTCTCAACAGGCACACTTTTGCGCCAGCAAATAACACCTGAAGAAGTCTCAATCTTTTTTATTTTTTCAAGCTGATGCTTGTGAAATTTTTCAATATTTTTCTTAGCAAGAAGAATTGCTTTCTTTAAATCTTTATCAATTCTCTTTGATGATTCTTTAATTTCTTCATCCGTTATCCATAAAGATTCCGGAGCAAAACCATGAAATTCTAAAGAATAATTTTTTACCGCCACATCGCCCTGTAATTTTACTTTATTGATAATTTCTAAAACAGTTCCCTCAAGATTTTTTGAATTCATCTGAGGCCGGGTCGTTAACTCAAGCCATTCAGAGCGGGCAGGATTTATGATAATTGCATCCATACTTTTTTTTTAAACAGGAAGATTTTTTAAGAAATCATTTTTTCAATCGGCACGACCAGAATTCCTTCAGCCTCAAAGCCTTTCAATTTTTTAATTACTTGCCAGA
>JBEPVG010000174.1:0-5097 GCA_041691175.1 Chitinophagaceae bacterium | reverse complement strand
AATCCAAAGCGCAGACACAGTCAACAAAGAAGTGCAAAAAGAAGAACACATTATAAAGCAACCGCTCCTACCTTGAGCACTGATGCTACAACCGGTGAAACTCATGTTCGCCATCGCGCTCACACAAGTGAAGGGAAATTATTTTATAAAGGAAAAGTAGTTGCTGAAAAAGCGCCTCCAAAAGCATTATAAATTCTTTTTAAGTGCTTATTCAATCCAAAAGATAAAGTTTGATTAACTTCAAGTTTACCTTTTGGATTTTTTTGATGAGCTCAATTCGTTATAATTGAAATTTACTGATTAATTTTATCGTAAGATTTCAAGATAATACCTAAATATGAATATAGCACTTGATATGATGGGAGGCGATTTCGCTCCTCTCGAAACTGTTAAAGGCGTTAAACTTTTTTTATCCGAGAACAACAAAGACAATGTTCATCTCACGTTGATCGGCGATGAAAATAAATTGCTTCCCTTACTGGAAAAGCATGAGATCAATTCTGAAAATATAACTGTTGTTCATGCTTCTGAAGTTATTGAAATGCAGGAGCATCCTACAAAAGCGCTAAAAGAAAAACAGCACTCTTCTATTTCCATTGGTTTTCATTTATTGGCTTCGGGAAAAACGGACGCGTTTATCAGCGCCGGAAATACAGGTGCGATGATGGTCGGCTCTTTATACAGTATTAAGGCAATTACCGGTGTTGCGAGGCCAGCTATCGGCGCTTATATTCCGGGTGAAAATGGTAAACTTTCTTTATTGGTAGATGTAGGATTAAATGCGGATTGCAAACCAGAAAATTTATCCCAGTTTGCATTATTGGGCGCATTATTTTCCAAATATATTTTGAATCACAATAATCCAAGAGTGGCACTGATTAATGTGGGAGCAGAAGAAGGAAAAGGAAATATTTTATGCCAGGCAGCTTATCCGTTATTGAAAGAAAATGCTCAGATCAATTTTATAGGAAATATAGAAGGGCGTGATCTTTTATTGGATAAAGCAGAAATTTATGTGTGCGACGGATACACTGGAAATGTTCTTTTAAAATTCGCCGAATCTATTTACGACATCGTTCAAAAAAGAAAAATTGATGATGAATATTTTAACCGCTTCAATTTTGAAATGTATGGTGGTGTTCCTGTTTTAGGTGTAAACAAACCGGTAATTATCGGGCATGGAATTTCTACCGCTGGTGCCTTTAATAACATGATCCTGATGGCAAAAAAAATGATTGAACAGGATTTTATTGAGAAGATAAAAACGAATTTTGTTTAATTATTTATTGACAATAAATTTATTTCGGGCTGATTTTTTTTGCAAATTTTTTTAATATTTAATCTTTAAAAGAATAAACATTCCTATATTTTTATTGCACCATTTTTTTATTATCCTTACTTTTAGAAACAAGTGTAACAGACCTTCAGTCATTCTTCTACTTTCGGAAATAAATTTCCATAAAAATAAAATCAACAGGTAATTTAAATCACTATTTTTATAAGGTCTTATCAAGCAACCTAATGAAAATTTGCATAAAATATTTATATACTTTTTTGATCGTCTGCATTTTCTCTTCCATGCATTTTGCTTTGTTTGCTCAAAAAGATTCGCTCTATAAAACTCAAACTGCAGATTCTACCAGTCGAAAAAATTTTTTGACGAAGATGATCAATAACCTTAAAAAAGATACGATAGAAGTTGATCACGTAAAGGAACTAAGAAGAAACGAAGAAGCCTTTAGACGCTTTGATGGCTTTATTATCAGGAATATAATTATAAAAAGGCTTCCATTTGGAATTTCAATTGGCGATACTTCAAAAAAACTAATCAACAGTTTAACATCACTTGCAAATGATCTTCATCATCTTACAAAAGACAGGGTTATTGAAAAGAATTTATTTTTCAAAAAAGGCCAGCCGTTAATGCCGTTTTTAATGGCTGACAATGAAAGATATTTACGTCAGTTACTTTATTTACAGGATGCTGATTTTTTTGTAACCCGCACTAAGCGTGGTTCTGATTCAGTTGACGTTGTTGTTGAAGTTAAAGATGTTTTCTCTTTAGGTGGAGCAATAAACACACTCGGATTAAAACAATCCAATATCGAATTTCGGGAAGATAATTTTGCAGGAACAGGAAATTCCGCTGTCGTTTATGCACTTTATGACGCTAAAAGAAAAGATAATTTTGCTTTTGGAGGGGAATATGACCTCAGAAATATAAGCGGCACTTTTATGGACGGGAAATTTGGCTACCAAAGTTTTTATCCAACTATCAGAGGTCCAAAAGAAGACAATAATTATTATGTGAATCTGGTGAAACCTCTGGTGAATCGCTATATGAAATGGACGTATGAATTAAATGCTTCTTATCATTCTACAAGCAATCTATACTCTGAAGATTCCGTGTATTTTTCGGATACTTATTACCGTTACTACAACATTGAGGCTTGGACAGGATATAATATTAATGCAAAACACTTTACCAATGAGCAGGAATCTCAAAAATTAAGAAAACTGATTGGACTTCGAATAATTAATCAAAAGTTTCTTCAATTGCCTAAAATATTTGAATCGAAATATAATTGGCAATATTCTAATTTGAAAGCGGCTTTAGCTACCTTAACTTTTTATCGTCAAAACTTTTATAAAACACAATACATTTACGGATTTGGAAGAAATGAAGATATTCCCGAAGGATTATTGGTAAGTATAACTGCAGGATATACGGTCAAACAAAAAAAACAGCGGCCTTTTCTCGGGTTCAATTTTGAACAATATCAGTTCAATAAGGAGAGAAATTATATAAGTTATTCGTTGCGGGCAGAAGGTTTTTTAAATCGTACTTCTATAGAAGATATTAATTTTTTAGGTAGCCTTTTCTATTTTGATCATTTAAAAAAAATCGGTACTAAATGGAGGCAGCGTTTTTTTCTAAACCTTGATCTGGCGCAACAAGTAAATTCGGTTTTAAATGAACCGCTATTTGCTAACAGCCAATTTGGACTGCCTGAATATGGGAATGAATATGCTGGAATAGATCGTGTGGGCGGCACTTTGCGAACTACTGCAAAAGCCGAATCAGAATTTTTCAGTCCATGGTCCATCGTGGCTTTTCGCTTTGCTCCATTCGTTTTTAGCAATGTAAGCGTTTTTTCGCCTTATTTTTCTAATACAAAAATTTTGACTTCTATAGGTGGAGGAATCAGAACGCGGAACGAAAGTTTTGTATTCGGCACAATCGAACTGAAAGGATATTATTTTCCACAGAAAAACTTCTATAACGAAAGCTTTCGCTTTTCGATATCTACGAATTTAATTTTTAAATACAATACGCAATTTCTAAAAAAGCCGAATTTTATCCAGGTAAATTAATTTGTCCGAAACACATTTTAATCTACGCATTTTAAATATCTTTAAAATAAATTTTGAAAGTGAATGCATTCAAAAGATATTCTGAGTTAACTGCGTGGATCTTGGCATTGGCATTACTTGCATTGATGGATCCGACAACAAACGCTCATTATTCTTTTTGCATTTATAAATTTATCGGGATAAAATATTGCCCTGGCTGCGGACTTGGACATTCAATCAGTTTTTTATTTCATGGCGATTTGTATAAATCATTTTCTGCACATCCTCTGGGAATATTTGCACTCATTGTGATCCTGATCAGAATTTATCACCTTTCTTTTCTTCATATTTTTTCTCATTTTGAAAAATACAATTATGGATAATAATTTAAACTCAGTAAATCCTACCATCTTAAAATATTTGTATAATGTAACACCGGAAGAATTAATTACAATCAATTCAAGAATTAAAAATTTTACTGATGGTGAAGTTGAACAATTTTGTATGATCTACCGTTCTAAAAGGAAAGATCCGCAATTGATCTTAATCCTCTGCCTGTTAGGATTGGTGGGAGTTGCAGGCATTCAGCGCTTTGTTATCGGGCATATCGGCATGGGCATTTTATATTTTTTTACCGCAGGTTTATGTTTTGTCGGAACAATCCTTGATGCTGTAAATCATAAAGAACTTACCATGGAATATAATGCGAAAATGATCACAGAAACTTTATCAATGTTGAATATGATTCAGCGGTAATCCTGAAGAATTAATCAAATGTTTAAAAAAGATGGCTCGTTTTTGCGAGCCATCTTTTTTATATTAAAATGTTTCTGCTGTTTTATTTTACATGGAAAGTTACTTTCCTGTTACCCCAAAGTAAATTCACTTCACCTTGCGGGCTGATAGTGAAAGTCATTTTTTCTGATGGAGAATTAACTTCTTCATAATTTGTTTTTACCCTCAATTGATCATCGGATTGTTTGTAAGTAAAAGCACCCCATTGATCCCAGTTTTTATTAAAAATCAATGTCACTTCATTACCATTAAACAGAGTAAAGAATCCGTATTTACCTGCAGGCAAATTTTCTCCATTGATTGTTACATCTTTATCTGTCTCAAATATCGTGGCTTCGTTTGCCCCTGTGCGCCATACTTTTCCTTCCATTGGATCCAGGTCTTTTCCAATCGTTCTGCCTTTTATCAAAGGTTGACTGTAATCAATAATTATTGTAGCACCACTCGGTATTTGCTGGGTTACTTTTGCCGGAAGACTTGCTCTTTTACTTTTATCTTCTTTTGGTTTTTGGGCATTTGTCTGAATTGCAAATAATCCTAAAAGAATTGCCAGGGAAAAAATCTTTTTCATTGTATTTATTTTTTGGTGAAAAAATTAAACATTACTAATTCAAACATTGCACCAAAAACAGATAACGTGGTTAAAGATATGTTTATATTTTATGCCTGAATGATAGAATACAAAAAATCAAAATTTGTTGTTTTACTGGAAATACAGAGAATTAAAAAAGCAGGAATTTGTTTGTTTACTAAATATTATGCAAATAGATGAAAGAAGAAAAAATCAATAAAGCGTTCTTACAAGTCTTCCAATCATTATTCCCTGGTGATATAATTGCATTGAGTATTTTCCTTTTTGGAAATTATGTGCATCTATAGAGAATTGCAAGCGGCTCTTATTGTCTTTGACATTATCAAAATGGAGCAGAGCCGAATAAACTTTTATTC
>JBEPVG010000173.1:0-5142 GCA_041691175.1 Chitinophagaceae bacterium | reverse complement strand
ATTTATGTCTGTGAGTTTGTTATTTTTTTTTAAATTAAACACTTTACTTTTATCGGCTAGAAAAATAAGCGAGCGAGAAGGAAGGTCTACATTGATTCAACAACATTAAATACTTTAAAAATGATTACAAAAAAGATTGGTATAGCCTGCGACCACGGCGGGTTTGAATTAAAAAATATTCTACATATTTTTTTGACGGAGCATGGTTATGAGGTTAAAGATTTTGGGGCTTTTGAATTAAACACTGCAGATGATTATCCCGATTTTGTAGTTCCACTTGCAAAGGCGGTTGCTGCAAAAGAAGTAGAAAGAGGCGTAGCGATATGTGGAAGTGGAGTAGGAGCTTCAGTTGCTGCGTGTAAGATTGCGGGAGTAAGGGCCGCTTTGATTCATGAATATTTTTCTGCACACCAGGGCGTTGAAGATGACGATATGAATCTCCTTTGTCTCGGAGGCAGGGTTACGGCATTTGCCTCCGCAGAAGAACTCGTACTGGCTTTTTTAAATGCGAAATATATTGGAGCTGAAAGACATAAAAGAAGGTTAGAAAAAGTAAGGAAATTAGAAAATCAAAATGGAATAATTTAATCGATTAGTTTAAAAAAAATCTCTTTTTTGATAAAATTAATACGACAAGTGAGACAATAAATTTTTAATTTACATAAAAACAATATGAAGAAACCAGTTAGAATTTTATTTTCAGATATAGGCGGGGTGCTGCTTACAAACGGTTGGGGCCACGAATCCAGAATGGCGGCGGCAAAAAAATTTAATATCGACTATAGCGAAATGGACGTGCTGCACGATTTTATTTTTAATGTTTATGAAATGGGAAAAATTTCTTTAGATGATTATCTTAATACAGTTGTCTTCAAAGAAAAACGTGTCTTTTCGCGCGAAGAATTTAAAGCATTTATGTTCGCTCAATCTCTTCAACTTCCAAAAACACTTCCCTGGATGATCGATTGGAAAAACAAGCATGAAACTATAAAAGTCATTTCGATAAATAATGAACCTCGTGAGTTGAACGAATACAGAATCAATAAATTTAAATTGCACGATTTCTTTGACGCGTTTGTTTCATCCTGCGAAGTTGGAATGCGGAAACCTGATCCAGGAATTTTCCTGCTTGCATTAGGAATTGCACAGGCAAAACCCGAAGAATGTATTTATTTTGATGATCGGATTATGCTTGTTGAAGCAGCAAAAAAAGTGGGGATTCAGGCATTTGAGCACAAAGATTTTGAAAGCACAAAAAAAATAATGGAATCCATATAAAACTTTGATCTGATTTCATAACTCTAACTGTTTGTAAGATTCTACAAAATGGGAATCCTCATTATTCCTTTGTTTACTGCATCAAATAATAGGTCATTATCGCTACTGGAATAGTTATTGTAACCAAAGTTTTTCTAAACTCTTTAGATTTTAACTTTATAAAAATTAAAACCGATGAAAGATTATCACACTTATCAAACTTGTATTGAGGCATGTTTAAAATGTGGCTCTATTTGCAACCATTGCGCTTCATCCTGCACAAAGGAAACAGATGTAAAAATGATGTCAAAATGTATTCAACTCGATATGGAATGTTCCGTACTTTGCTATGCGTCTGCACAATTAATGAGCCTCGGGAGCGATAAAGCAAAAGAGGTTTGCAGAATTTGTGCAACTGCTTGCGATGCCTGCGCCGCAGAATGTTCCAGCCATGAAAATGAGCATTGCAAAGAATGTGCGGAAGCCTGTAAGAAATGTGCTGATGAATGCAGAAAGATGGCCGCATAATATTTGTTAAGTTTAGGAAAGACATTTTATTAAAATCAACAACAGCAGTAATCTTGATCTCACTCGCTTATCCTGGTACGGTTTACTGTAATTTTTTTTATTGAATTTTATATGGGTCAAGAATTTGTTGGTGACATAATCCAGGATCTGGAATCATTTTTATTTGTACAGGTTTAAATAATTAACTAATTGTATTGGAGGAATCAATTATTTTTTTCAAGCAAAAAAATATTATATCTTCATTCAGTTGAAAATACTTAATAATTGTCGTTTAGTTTATTTCTGAATGTTCAATCTTTTCTCATTTTCTGAACCCTGAAAAAAATAATTTTACTAAAATTTTCTGTATTTTATTTTATTTAATTTGATTTTATGAAGAAAAAAACTCTTTTTACTTTATTAGTGCTTTTTACACTTAGCGCATATTCCCAATCCGCTTTACCTTCCAATTTTTTTCTAAAGACGTTGCCAGACGGCTTGCAGGTATTGGTTATTGAAGATCATAGTGTACCACTGGTAACCATTGAGATTGCTGTAAAAAATGGATCTTATACCGAATCGCCGGAATTTAATGGACTTAGCCATTTATATGAGCACATGTTTTTCAAAGCCAATAAAGATTATCCTAATCAGGAGGCTTTTATGGATCGGATAAAGGAATTAGGAATCTCTTTTAATGGTACCACCGGTACAGAAAGAGTAAATTACTTTTTTACATTACCTAAATTTAATTTGAAGAAGGGCTTGCAGTTTATGAATTCAGCCATACAATTTCCTAAGTTTGATACTGCTGAAATGAGAAAAGAAAATGTGGTGGTGGACGGAGAATTTCAAAGAAATGAATCAAATCCTTATTTCGCGTTATCGGATACCATGAATCATCATTTATGGGGCAATCTGTACAGCAGAAAAAATATAATAGGCAACCATGAAGTAATTCTTACTGCCACGCCAGCTAAGATGGAAACCATTAAAAATAAATATTATTGGCCCAATAATTCGCTGCTAACGGTTGCTGGCGACGTAAACCACGTAGATGCTTTTAAACAAGTAGAAAACATAATTGGAACCTGGAAACCTTCAGGATTCGATCCATTTAAAAAATATCCAATTCCGGAATTTAAACCGCTGGAAAAAACTGATTATTTTATTGTACAATCTGATAACATCAGAGTGCCTATGATTTTGTTTAACTGGATGGGACCTGATACCCATAATGATGTAAAATCTACTTATGCCGCTGATGTTTTCTCTACTATTCTTAGTCAAAATTCATCAAAGCTGAGTAAAGCTTTATCCGAATCGGGGCTTTCTTTACAAACACAATTTAATTATTTTACTCAAAAATATGTAGGCCCTATCTCCTTAATGACGATACCAAATCCTGCTAAAGTAAAAGAATGTTTTGAAGAAATGAAGAACCAGATAAACCAAATGGATGATGATGATTATTTTACTGATGAGCAATTGGCAACTGCTAAAAGACAATTGGAAATCAATGATGTAAGAGGAAAAGAAATTACCTCCAATTATGTACATACTGTTTCCTTTTGGTGGGCTTCCGCTTCGCTTGATTATTATTTTAATTATATCAATAATGTGAAAAAAGTTACACGGGCAGACATTCGGGATTATGTGCGTAAATATATCAAAGGCAAACCTTATTGTGCCGGATTATTGGTAAGTCCTCAAATGGATGAGCAACTAAAACCGGAAACATTTTTCACTGCCAATTAATCTACTTTTAAAATTATAATTATGAAACGTTTTATTCTTTCGTTTTTTGTCTCTTTCCTATTCTTATGCAGTCAGCCAGTTGTAGCTCAACTTGCACAAAAATTTGTGGTGGATGGTATCACAGTAATTATGAAACCCACGGTGAAAGATATTATTAATGTTAGTGTTTATTATAAAGGCGGCGTTACCAATTACAGTGCAGACAAAGCGGGAATAGAAAATATGGCGCTCTCCGGCGCGCCTGAATGTGGTACTCAAAAGTATTCAAAAGATGAATTTAAAAATAAGGCCGATAAATTCGGCATCAGTGTTTCCGGAATGTCCACGTACGATTATGGAATGATCAGTCTTAATTGCATCAGCAAATATTTCAATGAAGGTTGGGATCTTTTTTCTTCTGCCGTCAAAAATCCAATTTATAATGAAAATGATTATGATCTTTTGAAACAAAAAGCACTTGGTGAAATTAAAAAATCGGATGAAGATCCGGATAGCAAAATTGTAAAAATGGCAGTTGAAAACACATTTAAAGGTACACCCTATGCTACAGATCCTAATGGTGAGATTAATACTGTAAATACCCTTTCAGCAACTGATGTAAAGGACTATTATTACAACACACTTTTAAATAAAAACCGGATTTTCATAGTGGTGGTTGGTAAAATTTCAAAAGAGTTGATCACCAATAAAATAAAACAGGCTTTTAGCTCTTTGCCCACGAAACCTTACAATGGGTATGATTATCATACGCCTGAAATAATTACAAATACTTTGAAAATAGAGCCGCGTAAGTTGGCTACCAACTATATTATTGGTGTGGTAAATGCTCCTACGTTTATCTCAAAAGATTATGTTGCAAACAGGCTTGCTATTAGTGCTTTCAGTCAAAATCTTTTTAGAGAAATTCGCACTAATAGAAATTTATCCTACGCTCCTTATGCGGTTCCTGTTACGCATGAAATGCCTTACAGTTACATGTATGTAAGCACTACTGATCCTAAAGCTTCTGTAGAAGTGATGGTGAATGAGATCAACAGGTTAAAAACAAAAGGTTTTTCTCAAAAAGAATTTAATGATATAAAAAATCTCTTCATTACCTCAAATTACATGAAGGAAGAAAGTACTGATGCGATGGCAAGTTCTCTGGGCAGAGCTGAAATATTAGGTGACTGGAAAATGGATGAGGAATATATTGGTAAAATTCAAAAGACCACTCCTGCAGAAATGACTGCTGTTTTTAAAAAATACATTAATGGAATTAGCTGGAATTACCTGGGAATTGAAAAGGATGCCGATGAAGCTAAAAATGCTTTTGAGATGAAGTGAGACTGAAGGTTCAAAGCTTATAAATAAATGGGCAATGAATAAACAGAACATCTGCTGCTAGATGACATTGATGCCAATACACTAAAAGTAAGGTAGTGGAAATTTTGCTTAAGTAGTTGTACAATATTTCTGTCTATAAGTTTTGTATTCACCAATCAATTGTAAATCACTTCCTCGTTTTACTTAAACACATGAACCGCGGCGAAAGCCTTTCTGCATTTACATTACTACACAATTATTGAAATCATTTTTTATCCTTTATTCATCTTGGTATCAGATAAACAATTACAAACA
>JBEPVG010000172.1:0-5179 GCA_041691175.1 Chitinophagaceae bacterium | reverse complement strand
GTTGAAAGTCTTATTGGCCATCCCGCAACGATGACTCACGCAAGTATTCCCCGGGAAGAAAGATTGAAAAACGGGCTCGTAGATTCATTGATCAGACTGAGTGTTGGTATTGAAGACGTTGATGATTTGATTGATGATTTGAATAAGGCGATTGGATAAAATTTTAAACATTTATTCCATAAAAAAAGTGTGAAAGAAATAAATATACCTGATCTTAAAAAATACCTCGATAAAAAAGTAATCCAATTTAATAATCCAGATTTTATAAAGGAAGATCCCGTTTGTATTCCGCATTTATTTTCTAAAAAACAGGATATAGAAATTACTGGGTTTTTTGCTGCAATATTCGCCTGGGGAATCCGAAAAACGATTATTAATAAATCGAAATTGCTTTTTCAATTAATGGATAACGCACCTTATGATTTTTGTTTGAATCATACAGATGAGGATTTAAAAAAACTGGAAAAATTTTGTCACCGGACTTTTAATGATACAGATCTTTTGTACTTTATTTCTTTTTTAAAATTTCATTATTCAAAAAATAAATCTTTGGAAAGTGCTTTCTTCAACACCAAAACATTGAACTCAAATGCGAATGTTGTAGAAAATTCATTAAATTATTTTTATCAATACTTTTTCTCTTTGGAAGACATTTCTGAAAGAACAAAAAAACATATTGCATCGCCGTCAAAAAATTCAGGTTGCAAAAGATTGAATATGTATCTCAGATGGATGGTTCGCAATGATGGAAAAGGAGTAGATTTTGGAATCTGGAAAAAGATTTCCCCTTCGCAATTGATTTGCCCCATAGATGTTCATGTAGCAAGGGTTTCAAAACATTTTGGATTATTAAAAAGAGATCAGGTGAATTGGCTTGCTGCGGTTGAATTGACGAAAGAACTAAAGAAGTTTGATTCAAAAGATCCGGTAAAATATGATTTTGCCTTGTTTGGTTTGGGTGTTTTAGAGAAATACTAATTATTACAAGCTTTATTTTTGTTTTAAATCAAAAATATTAGAAGATTGGAATCAAAAAATCAACAAACCCTTCCTGATAAAATAATTTCTGGAATAAATTTGATTGACGAAAAATCAAAAGAAAAAATTCGTGAAGAATTAATTCATTTTGTCAACGAATTGATCAATAAGGATTTTAATGCTTTAATTCAATTACTTTATCGCATTGACGTAAATGAAAAAAGGATCAGGCATTATTTAAATGAAAACTCCGAAAAAAATTCAGCATCGGTTTTAGTAGATTTAATGATAGAAAGACAAATGGAGAAAATAGAAAGCCGTAAAAAATTCAATAAAAAGAATGATGTAGACGATGAAGAAAAATGGTAGTGAATTTACATTTAACTAGGATAAAATGGAAGATCTTTTCTCATACATCAATTTCTGTACTTCTTCTTTATTTTCTTTTATCTTTTTTAAATTGAAGCTGGTTCCAAAAACTAAATCCCAAAGATGTGAGCTTACTCCAAATCCCCTGTGTTCATCATTATAATGGTGCAAATGATGATTTCGCCAGATCGGCTTCATCCATTTGACTGGCGGATTCCAGGCGTGGATGGCATAATGTATGGTTCCATAAAGAAGATAGCCGAATATAAATCCCGGGAAGAATGAAAAAGCATTCGTGCGCATAGTTGCATACATCAAAAGAAAAACGAGCGATGCAATAATAATACTTGGAACCGGTGGCATAAATAAACGTTGTTTGTCTCTCGGAAATTCATGATGGTTTCCATGCAAAACGTAGCTGATTCTTTGCATGCGCGGGTTATCGCTGGCCCAATGAAAAACGAAACGATGAATTATGTATTCAAAAAATGTCCAGAAGAAAATGCCACCCAAAAAAAGCAGCATAATTCTCATTGCTGATAAGCCATATTTGTAGCCAGCATAATAGAGAAGAAAAATAATGAGTGGTAAATATAATCCCCAGATAACAAGCGGGTGTGTTTTTGTAAAGTACTCTAAATATTGGTTTCTGAAGAGTTGAACTTGTCCTTTATTATGAATTTTTTCGAATTTCATAGCGTTCATTTCCTATTGTAAAAATACGCGAAATCTCCATTTTTTGGATGATTATTAGGAGAAAACCTTTTAAAAGCCTTGTAAAAAATAATTACGAAAATTATTGATTCGTTTGCAATATTATAAACTTACTAATAAAAATTTACACGATTATTTTCGGGTATTTTCATTATAAAAGTCTTCTCGTTTTAATCCTTCTAAAAAAAATTATCTTGCAAGTCAATTAAAATTTTATTTGATGAAATTAGTTTCTTATTTAAAAGAAGATCGTGAGCAATTAGCGATTTTGGTAAACGGTTTATTGTTCGACACAGATAATTTACATCCAAATTTACCCATTACGATGACCATGTTTTTAAACTATTGGGACGATGTTTTTCCGATAGCGCATTCCATCAATAAAACATTGGTTGAAGGTACAAGCCGGTATCGCGCAATTCCTTTGGAAGAAGCGGAATTACTTGCGCCGGTGCCCAGTCCTACCAGTTGTCGCGATGCATACGCTTTTCGCCAGCATGTGGCTACAGCACGTAGAAACAGGAAGGTAGAAATGCTCGCGGAATTTGATCAATACCCCGTCTTTTATTTTACCAATCACAACAGTATTGCCGGTCCGGGAAAGATAATTTGTATGCCCGATCATTTTCAAAAATTGGATTTTGAATTAGAAATTGCAGTTGTTATTTGTAAGCCCGGAAAAAATATAAAAGCATCAGAAGCCGATGATTATATCGGTGGTTATATGATCATGAACGATCTGAGTGCGCGAACTTTGCAAATGGAAGAAATGAAATTAAATCTTGGCCCTGCTAAGGGAAAAGATTTTGCTACCGCAACAGGACCGTGGCTCGTTACCCCGGATGAACTGGAAGATTTTGAAATTCTTCCACAGGAAAATCACACAGGAAAGGCATACAATTTAAAAATGAAATGTAGTGTAAATGGTGTACTGGTAAGTGAAGGTAATTTCGCAGATATGAATTGGACATTTGCAGAAATAATTGAGCGTGCGAGTTATGGTGTACAATTATTTCCAGGCGATGTAATTGGCAGCGGAACTGTTGGTACCGGGTGTTTTCTTGAATTGAACGGAACCGGAAAGTTGAACGATCCAAATTATCAGGAACAATGGCTGAAGGAAGGTGATGAAATAGAAATGGAAATTGAAGGGCTCGGAAAATTGAAAAATACAATTGAAAAAGATGAAAGTGATTTTTCAATTTTGGAATTGAAAAAAAATAATTTGTGATTTATTCCGCCACTTTTACTTGTGATATCTACTTTTTTTAAGATCGTGATTATAACTGAGCAATCTACTTCTCTGGTTATTTGGCATTTTTTTCGATATGCTTTTGATAATTCTATTGCAGAATTCTTAACTTTTAAAATATTTATAAATGAATCCCAATCCTAAATTAAAAGGTCAAAGTGCTTTGGTAACAGGTGCAAATAGTGGCATTGGCGAAGCAGTAGCAATCGCTTTGGCAAACGAAGGCGCCAATATAGTGGTTAATTATGTATCTCATCCCGAAAATGCAGATGCGGTTGTAAAGCAAATTGAAACTAACGGTGGTAAGGCAATTGCGATAGAAGCGGATGTAAGCAATGAAAGTGAAGTACAATCTATGTTTCAGCAAATGTTTAATGAATTTGGGACGATAGATATTTTGATTAATAATGCCGGCATTCAAAAAGATTCACCCCTGGAAAGTATGAGCCTTCATGATTGGCAATTGGTAATCAATGTAAATCTTACCGGTCAATTTTTATGTTCGCGCGAAGCAGTAAAAGAATTTTTAAGACGTGGAGTTGTGGCAGAACGAAGTTGCGCTGCCGGAAAAATTATTTGCATGAGTAGCGTTCACCAGGTTATACCGTGGGCAGGCCATGTAAATTATGCTTCCAGCAAAGGAGGAATTGAAATGATGATGAAAAGCATGGCGCAAGAATTGGCTCCAAAAAAAATCCGGGTAAATGCGATCGGGCCTGGCGCTATAGAAACTCATATTAATGAATCAGCCTGGAGTACACCGGAAGCGCTTAAAAAACTGTTGACGCTTATTCCTTACAACCGCGTTGGTATTCCGGAAGATATTGGTAAAGTGGCTGCCTGGCTTGCAAGTGATGAATCAGATTATCTTGTAGGCACTACTATTTTTGCCGATGGCGGCATGTTACTTTATCCGGGATTTTCCACGAATGGATAATTTTAATCAGCATTAAACAAACAAATAAATCGAATTCTGATGTGCTGAAATTTAATGACATTAGATGCAGTTAATGGAGAAATAAGTGATGACAAAAAGTGATAACGCCGAATCAAAAAGATTAGAAGAGAATGCAACCAAAGATGTTCCTTTAGTAAAGTGGGGCCCGTATTTAACCGATCGACAATGGGGAACGGTTCGCGAAGATTACAGTGAGAATGGCGATGCATGGAATTATTTTCCGCACGATCATTCGCGAAGCAGGGTTTATCGTTGGGGCGAAGATGGGCTGGGCGGCATTTCAGACATTAATCAGCAATTATGTTTTGCGCTTGCTTTATGGAATGGGAAGGATCCTATTTTAAAAGAACGCCCATTTGGATTGTCAAATCCCGAAGGAAACCATGGCGAAGATGTGAAAGAACTTTATTATTATTTGGATAATCTTCCTTCTCATTTTTACATGAAATATTTGTATAAATACCCGCAGGTTGAATATCCCTATTCAGACCTTGTGAATGAAAATGCGAAGCGCGGAAAGCTGCAACCGGAGTACGAAATTTTAGATACTGGCGCGTTTAATAATGATAAATATTTTGATGTTTTTATTGAATATGCAAAAGAAAACAGTGAAGATATTTTTATAAAAATTGAGGTGATAAACCGGGGAGATGAAAAAGCACCAGTCACGGTTTTACCTACTTTGTGGTTTTACAATAATTGGCAATATACAGGTGAAAAAAATAAACCCTCTATCATTTTTTATCAGACCAATCGGTAAAAGCGCAGCATGAAAAACTGGGAAGCTATTACTTGTATTTTCAAAAAACAGCTCATATACTTTTTACAGAAAATGAAACCAAATTTAAAAAGCATTTTGATAAACCGAATCTGGCTGAATTTGTAAAAGACGCTTTTCATGAGGCTAT
>JBEPVG010000171.1:0-5198 GCA_041691175.1 Chitinophagaceae bacterium | reverse complement strand
GTATAAGAGACAGATTCATAATGGCGATAAGATCATGGATATTTATAGCCCGGCATTATTGACCGGACAACAAAATCTTTTGTTTGTGATAAAAAATGATCCAACGAATACGACTTTAATAAATGCAGCAAAACAAAGATTGTTACTGCTCGGAATGACTGAAAATCAACTTCAAAAAATAATCACCACCGGAAAAACAATTTTTAGTGTTACTGTTTTCAGTAATTATTCCGGCCATGTGCATGAAGCGGGAAGTATGAATTCGTCTGAACCAATAAATCAGGCGAATGTGACGGACGAACTGTCTATTAAAGAAGGGATGTATGTAGAAAAAGGGCAACCAGTTTTCCAGATAAATAATATGAATAATGTTTTTGTAAATCTCGATTTTTTCCCCGGAGAGAATTCCTTGGTAAAAGTTGGAACACCCGTAACAATTATTTCTGAAACGGCACCTGATAAAAAGATTTTTTCAAAAATTGATTTTATCGAACCTTTTTATAAAAACAATTCAAAGACGGTATCAGCAAGGGTTTATTTAAATAATTCAAAGTTAATGATCCCGGTAGGAAGCCAGGTAAAAGCGACTATAAACATTCAAACAAAATTTAGCAATTGGCTTCCAAAAGGATCGGTGCTTTCTCTCGGATTAAATAAAGTAGTTTTTCTAAAAAAGGGCGATGTCTTTAAAACGCATTCAATAAAAACAGGCATTTCTGCGAATAATTTAATTGAGGTGATAGATGGTTTAAATGCAAAAGATAGTATTGCGGAAAATGCACAATTTTTAATAGACAGTGAAGGATTTATTAATGTAAAATAGTAATCATGAAAAGAAATTCTTATAATAAATCAAAAAGGAAAATCAATTTTAATTTTATCGTTCAACCAGATTTTAATGGAAAAAAATTGTTTGTTTTTTCCACATTAATATTGCTGATGATGATGTTATTCATCTCATGTAAAAACAAGAATCAAGCGGTGCAAACCTCCGATCCAAACGTATATTACACGTGTTCAATGGATCCACAGGTAGTAGAAGCAAAGCCGGGAAAATGCCCTGTTTGCCACATGGAATTGACGGCGGTTAAAAAAAGCGCAGCGCAACAAAATAACAATGAACTTCAACTCAGCCCCGAACAAATGCAATTGGGAAATATCCAGGTAGATACGATTGGAAAAGAATTCGTTGGAAATCAAATGGTTTTAACCGGCACATTGACTTTTGATGAAACCAAGGTAAATGATGTAAGCGCAAGGGTTGGCGGACGAATTGAGAAATTATATTTCAAAAAAATTGGCGATTATGTTTCAAAAGGCGCACCTCTCTATGATATATACAGCGAAGAATTGAACAACGCCAAACAGGAATATGTGCTTGCATTACAAAAGAAAGCAACTCTTGGAAATTCACAGATCAATTTTGATGATATTATTGATGCTGCTAAAAATAAATTACAGCTTTGGGGAATGAGTGAACAACAGATAAATAATCTAAACAAAGATGCTTTCGCAAATACCAAGACTACTTTTTTCAGCACTGCTTCAGGTTACATAACACAATTAAATTTACAGGAAGGCGATTATGTTTCAGAAGGTGGAAGTGTTGTAAAACTTGCCGGCCTTTCAACTTTGTGGATTGAGGCTCAGGTATATGCTACGCAACTTTCACAAATAAATAATGCAAAAGATGTGTCGGTACAAATTCCTGATCTTCCCGGCAAAACAATTTCAGGAAAAATTTCTTTTCAAAACCCTGAATTAAATCCAGCTACAAGAATAAATCTTATCAGGATAAATATTGCCAATAAAGACAATCAGCTAAAACCTGGCATGTCTGCTTATGTTACGGTAAAAACAGGCGGAGTCAATGCGCTTTTCCTGGCGTCAGATGCAGTTTTGAGAGATGGAAAAATGTCGATGGTTTGGATAGAAACTTCACAAAATAAATTTAAAAGTGTGATGGTAGAAACCGGCATGGAAAGTGGAAATAGGATTGAAATAAAATCAGGAATTCATCCAAATGATGTGGTCGTAACATCAGGGGCTTATCTTTTACAAAGTGAATATGTTTTTAGAAAAGGTGCAAGCCCGATGGAAGGAATGGATATGCCTGGAATGAAAATGTAAATATTGCTTCTGGAAACTGCGAGATATAATACACATAGTAAACAAATAAAAAAATGCTTTTTCTATTTTATTCGCATCCGGCTTTCATTACTTATTGCATAGATTTTATAGTTTCCCTCAGTGGGATTATCTAAAATTGAAAAATTGTTTGGCAATTTATTTTTGTTATTTTCATCTAATTAAAAAACACTTTGCAAAATTATTTACGTTGAAAAAGATTTCCATTTTTACGCTGGTGTTTTTTTTATATCAGGTTGGATTTTCACAACTGGATAAAAACATAATCCCTGTTCCAACTCAATCGCAGCTTGCCTGGCAGGATATGGAATATTATTTTTTTGTTCATTTTGGCCCAAATACTTTTACTGATTTGGAATGGGGAAAAGGAACTGAAAAAGAAGAAATTTTTGATCCAAAACAGCTGGATTGTGAGCAATGGTGTCGCATTGCAAAGGCTGCCGGCGCAAAAGGAATTATGATCACTGCTAAACATCATGATGGATTTTGTTTGTGGCCAAGTAAATTTTCTAAACATACGGTGAGAGAAAGTAAATGGGAAAACGGGAAAGGCGATGTGTTGAAAGAATTATCTAAGGCATGTAAAAAATATGGTTTAAAATTCGGAGTTTATCTTTCTCCCTGGGATAGAAATCATCCGGATTATGGCACTCCAAAATACAATGACGTATTTGTAAATATGCTGAAAGAAATTTTTACAAATTATGGACCTATTTGGGAATTGTGGTGGGATGGAGCTAATGGCGAAGGCCCAAATGGTAAACAACAAATTTATGATTTCGCAAGATTTGAAAAGGTAGTAAGAAAACTTTCGCCCAAAACAATTATTTTTAGCGACATCGGCGCAGATGCGCGTTGGTGCGGCAATGAGAAAGGATTTGTAGGTGAAACAAACTGGAACACTTTGGATACTGCCGGTTTTAAAAGAGGATTGGGAGCGCCGCCAAATGACACTTTAAATGAGGGGAATATTTATGGGAAAAATTGGATTCCTGCAGAATGCGATGTGAGTATAAGGCCTGGCTGGTTTTATCATGAGAAGGAAGATTCACTGGTGAAAACTCCTGAAGAACTTTTTAATATTTATTTAAAAAGTGTAGGTCGCGGCGCCAATTTAATTTTGAATGTCCCACCCGACAGAAGAGGATTAATTACTCGGTTTGATTCTACGGCTTTAATTGAATTTAAAAAGTTGAGAGACAAAAGTTTTTCAAATGATCTTTCGAAAAAAAGCATGATCTATTTTATTTCTAACAAGAAGAAAAAGATTACAAAAAAACTGAACGACGAAAATGAGCAGTCCTTTGAGCGTATTACCCATCCTCTACTACAATCCATCCAGGTTGTCTTGAATCAACCAGAAAAAATAAGTTGTATTGTATTAAAAGAAAATTTAACGAACGGTCAGAATTGTGCGAAATTTATGGTGAAAATTTTAGATGAAAATTCTCGCATTATTAAAGAAATAGAAGGAACGACTATGGGCCACAAAAGAATTTTGACTTTCCCTAAAATTAGAGCGCGTTACATTGAACTCTCGATTAAATCACATAAAGAACCAACAAGTATTGAAAAAATTTCAATCTTCAAATAGAATCTGCCTCCTGGAACACCTTTTTTAAATTTGGCAAAAAATATGGAATTATCAGAAGTTTTAAAGAAAAAGATTCAAGAGACTGGGCCTTTTTCCTTCCGCGATTTTATGGACATGGCGCTCTATTATCCTTCACTCGGATACTACAATTCCCCCCAAAATAAAATCGGAAAAGACGGAGATTATTATACCAGTCCGGTTTTGAGTTCTTTGTTTGGCGAAATGATTGGAAAACAAATAGAAGAAATGTGGATGTTGCTGGATAAAAAACCTTTCACTATTGTTGAATATGGCGCAGGAACTGGCGCGCTTTGTTTTGACATTCTCTCTTATCTGAAAAATAATCCGGAGCTATATAATGAAGTCAATTATTGCATTATTGAAAAGGGTGAAATGATGCGGGAAAAGCAAAAGAATTTGTTATCAGAAAAAGTTTCATGGTTTAATTCCATTAACGAAATTGGGGAAATAATTGGTTGTATTTTATCCAATGAATTGTTGGACAATTTCGCAGTTCATAAAGTAATCATGAAGGAAGAATTGATGGAGGTTTTTGTTGATTATAAAAATGATTTTATCGAGATTTTACGTCCCGCCAATGAAAAGTTGAAAAACTATTTTAGGGAACAAAATATTTTTTTACCAAAAGATTATTGCACAGAAGTAAATCTACAGGCAATTGATTGGATTGAAGATATTTCTAACAATTTAAAATCAGGGTTTGTTCTTACAATCGATTATGGTTTTTCGGCCAGTGATCTTTACAACGACAAACGGAATTCGGGTACGCTTCTCTGTTTTAAAGATCATGAAATAAATGATTCACCTTACTGCAACATAGGCCAGCAGGATATTACAGCGCATGTAAATTTTTCTGCCTTAGCTTATTGGGGTGAAAAATTTGGTTTGGATTGTTGCGGTTTTACTTCACAATCAAATTTTTTGCGTTCATTAGGATTGATGAATTATTTAAGAAAATTGGAGATGGAAAATAAAGATGAAAACAGTAAAGATTTTATTTTTCAAATTAATAAATTATTGGTTGATATGGGAAATAAATTTAAAGTTCTTATTCAAAAAAAAGGAGTAAAAAGTAAAATGCTTATCGGGATGCAATTCTCAAATCCGTTTCCACAATAATTAAAAAAGAAGAATTAAGAACCGAAAGCCTGCAATTATTTTAAGTCCAGGAAATTTTCTTTAGGCTCGGAAGCTCGTTAAGCGTGTGTGTCTGTATTAGTATAAAACAGGAATCTTCATTAAAAGTTTGTTTACTGTAAAATTGACATCGATAAAATAAAAATTGATATTTTCTTTTGCACAATCTTCTTTCTAAATTTGTAGTTTTTAAATCGAAAAATGAATCCTCAGATAACATTGGAGAGCAATCTGGAAATAACGGTTTATCCGATTTTATTTGCCATCAGTTTTTCGGATTTATTTTACGATACCTTCC
>JBEPVG010000170.1:0-5205 GCA_041691175.1 Chitinophagaceae bacterium | reverse complement strand
GATAAAGGACTCTCACAGAAGTTAAGGAAGGAACGTCTGCAAAGCTTACTGAAGAATAAAACAGCAATACGAGTAAGAATATCCTTTTCATACCCAATTCATTTTATTTATGACAAAACTGTTTAGCATTAGCCCAAATTTTTGACCATTATTAATCCTAACTCTTTCATTTAATATTTTATGAGCTGGCAGCTTCTTTATTTTATTGAATAAAGACAGGTAATATATATAAGCCAGGTAAACACCACCTTTGGATGAGCGCGGAAGTTTCTTTATTCCTATAAGTGCTAACCTGAAGTCCATCTCAATTTCTTCTTCAATTTGTTTTTTTGCACT
This sequence comes from Chitinophagaceae bacterium, assembly GCA_041691175.1. Classification (GTDB taxonomy): domain Bacteria; phylum Bacteroidota; class Bacteroidia; order Chitinophagales; family Chitinophagaceae; genus Ginsengibacter. The sequence goes on along the minus strand of JBEPVG010000170.1, from coordinate 4,869 downwards.
CATGCTGAATTCGTTCATGTCTACATGGGGAAAGTAAGTTCTGCCAAGTACCTGATAATCTTCTTTCATGTCTCTTAAAAAGTTTACTTTTTGGAAAGCCGCCCCCAATTTCATAGCAAAAGGCTTTAGTTCATTGTACAATTTTTTATCACCTTCTGTAAAAATGTGAAGGCACATCAAACCTACAACTTCTGCTGAGCCTAAGATATATTGTTGGTATTTTTCATTAGTATAATTTATTTTTTCGAGATCCATTTCCATGCTTTTCAAAAATGTGGAAATTAATTCGGGGTTGATATCATAAATATGAACTGCATGCTGAAAAGAATTTAAAATTGGGTTTACAGAAATACCGGTTTCAATAGACTCAAAAGTTTCATTTTTAAATTTTTCCAGAAGATATTTTTTATCAAACCCTTCAAAACTATCCACAATTTCGTCGGCCACGCGCACAAAACCATAAACCGAATAAATGGCATTTCTAAGGCGGCTATTTAAAAAATAAATACCTAAAGAAAAACTTGTACTGTAGGTGTGAGTAGCCATTTTACTAACCTGTACAGATAAATTATCAAATAACTGTTTCATGCTTTTTATTCTTTAAATATTTTAATATTTGTACTGCTGCAATCTTTCCTGAAATAATTGAAGGAGGCACGCCCGGCCCCGGGACTGTTAACTGGCCTGCATAAACAAGGTTTTTTATTTTATTATTCCGGATTTTGGGTTTTAAAATAGCAGTTTGCATCAACGTGTTAGCAAGGCCATAAGCGTTGCCTTTGTAAGCATTGTAATCCGAAACAAAATCATTCACGCAATAACTTTTTTTGAAATCAATGTGGCTAATTAGCTCTTCACCAACTTGCTTTTGCAAACGCTCCATCATTATTTCAAAATATTTTTCGCGTATTGAATTATTGTCTTTCAAACCCGGAGCTATCGGCATCAAAAGAAAAAGATTTTCATGATTTTTGGGAGCGATGGCATCATCTGTTTTGGAAGGACAGCAGACGTAAAACAGCGGCTTATCTGGCCATTTGGGATTTTTATAGATATCTATCGAATGTTCTATCAAATCTTCTTCAAAAAATAAAGTATGATGCGCCAGGGATTTTATTTTATTATTAAGTCCTATATAATATATAAGGCAGGAGGGTGCAAAGATTTTTTTGTCCCAATAATTTTCTGTGTAATTCCTGTAAACCGGGTCCAACAATTCCTCTTCTACATGATGATAATCGGCCGAAGCTACAATTGCATCAAAACCTACACACTCCCCGTTGACTGTAATGGAGGTAGCCTCCCTATTTTCAACCACAATTTTCCCCACAGCCGAATTAAAGTAAAACTCCACACCATTTGCTTCGGCTATTTTCATCATCCCATCGATAACTTTTCCAAATCCGCCCATTGGATACCACGTTCCTAATTTTAAACCGGCATAATTCATCAGACTATATAAAGCAGGTGTGTCTTGTGGCATGCCTCCCAGGAATAAAACGGGAAATTCCATGAGCGCAATCAATTGAGGATTTGTAAAATATTTACGTACATGTTTACTTAGAGATGAAAATATTTGCAACCGAACAAAACCTTTTAAGAGATCTTTTTTAAAGAATTCTGAGATAGAAATTCCAGGCATTTGGGCAAGGTTTTTCATGCCGGTTTCGTATTTGAATTTCGCCTCTTTCATAAATATTTTTAATCGTTCGCCACTTCCTTTTTCAATTGATTCAAATAAGTCACACAGTTTAGAAAAATCAGAAGGAACGCTTATCTTTTTATCTTCAAATACCATTTCAAAAGATGGATTTAATAATTTCAATTCATAAAAATCAGCAACCCTAAAATCAAAGTCGTTAAAAAATTGCTCAAAGATAGAAGGCATCCAATACCAGCTCGGTCCCATGTCAAATACGTATCCTTCTTCGGTTTTTATTTGCCTTGCCCTTCCACCGGGTGTATTGTTTTTTTCAAATACACACACTTCATGCCCCGCTTTTGATAAGTACGCCGCAGCACTTAATCCTGAAAACCCCGCGCCAATCACTGCAATTTTAGACATACCAATTTTTTAAATTTTATTCAAGTTTTATGGACTAATTGTTTTTCCAGGTCTTCAATTGAATTCAGATATTGCACTTTATTTATTTCCCCCAATTGTTCTGTAAATTTTTTGTGACCAGCTACGAATATTTTTTTTCTTTTAAAAAGCTTGCCTAAATGTTTTAAATATTCCCTGGTATCTTCAGGAAGATCGCGATGCACAAAAAATAAAAGAAGATTTTCCGGAGAAGTATTTTCCAAAACCATTTTTAAAGATTCCAATGGCAGATTACTGCCAAGATAAATTACTTTTATTCCTGATCGCCGAATTAAATAACTGGCAAATAATAGTCCTATTTCATGGAATTCCTGTTCAGGTAGAAATAGCAACCATGATTCAGATTTCGGATCTGGTACAGGAAGTGAATCGATGGCAGTGAATAATTTTTGTGTGATCAGGTTACTGATAAAATGTTCATGAGCCGGTGGAATCGTGTCACTGGACCACAATAAACCAATACGAACTAACAACGGATAAATGATTAAAAGGTAAGTGTCTTTAAATCCAAATCGAAGCAGACAGTGAGAAAAAGTTTTTTCAAATGCTAATTCGTCATAATTTATTGCAGCGTTTATTAATTGCGGAATAAAGTACTCATAATGTGCATCTCCCGCTTTATTCTGCAATTCCTCAACTAGCTTAAATAATCTTTTATCAGGCATTTTACTTAACTCTGATACTTTATAATCAACATCTGCAAGGGTTACAATATTCAGAAGTCGTTTTAACTGATCGTTGTTATAAAACCTGGTATTCCCTTCTGTGCGATTGGGTTGTAGGGTATGATAACGTTGCTCCCACATTCGGATGGTATGGGCTTTTACACCGGAAAACCGGGCCAATTGGGTAATTGAAAATGAATTCATTTGTTTATATATTCTCAAATATATTTAAACAAAACTACTTTGCAAAATTTATTCCAACTTCATATTTGTAGCTTATTTAATAACTAAAAATATATTGTGGAAGATTAAAGAATCTTCCGAAGTTACTACCACCAAAGTATTTTCGAACAAAGTGATGCCAACAAAGAAAAAAATCTATCCCGGAAGATGTTTATACGGCAGAAGTATTAACATAAACCTTGTTTAAGTTTTATAAAACATTTATGAAACATCTACTCGCTGGAAAATACTTCCTCAAACGGACAGTTTTCCAAAAAAAATAAGCAGATTTAAGGTTGATAAACATTAAGTGGCACAAGTAAAGAATAGGATTTAATCTAAATTCCTTAATCTAGATACTTAGCAATAGATAGAGGCATGCTGCAAGAGTGGCGCCCACAATAGGTCCTGCAACAGGAATCCACGCATATTTCCAATCGGTCTTGCATTTTCCTGATATAGGCAGAATCGCATGAATGATTCTTGGACCAAGATCACGTGCCGGATTGATTGCATATCCCGTGGTTCCACCAAGAGATAATCCGATCGCCCATACAATAAATGTAACCGGTATGGCGCCAATAGAACCTAAGCCAATGGGCGTTTTCTCTTTGCCCAATTCTCCATTGGTAATGTAAAAAACGGCAAGAAGCAAAACGAATGTTCCCAGAGCCTCACTAATAAGGTTCAGTCTCGTATTTTTAATAGCAGGAATTGTGTAAAATGCCGCAGCTTTCAATACAGGTTCTGCTGTTGCTGTAAAATGGTCTTTATACATTAACCATACAAGCGTTGTTCCGAGCATGGCACCAATTAATTGGGCAACAATAAATTCCGGGACCTGTGACCAGGGAAATTTTCCGGCAACAGCAAGCCCAAGAGTTACTGCAGGATTTAAATGAGCACCACTGTAAGGACCGGCTATAACCACACCTGCAAAAACAGCAAGTGCCCAACCGGTTGTAATAACCATCCAACCACTTCCATTACCTTTGGTGTCTTTAAGTACTACATTGGCAACCACACCATTTCCGAGAAGAATTAGAATCATAGTGCCAATTAATTCAGCAATAAAAGGAGTCATAAAATATTGATTTGTTTTTTACAAATAAAAAATTAATTTCCGTTAGAAAAATTTACGGGTTCAGACCATGCATTCACTGCCTGGATTGCCTTGTACCAGTTTTTTATCAATTCTTCTTTATTGTCATCCCCAGGTTCAAAACGCCGGTTTATCTGCCATTGTTTTTGAATTTCTTCCACATTTTCCCAAAAACCAACAGCAAGACCGGCAAGATAGGCAGCGCCGATAGCAGTCACTTCTGTAACGTCGGGTCTTACGACCGAAGTCTTTAATATATCTGACTGGAACTGAAGTAGTAAATTATTTTGAGTAGCGCCTCCATCGACACGTAATTCTTTTATTTGAATTCCTGAATCTGATTCCATTGCTTTGAGCACTTCCATCACCTGGAATGCAATGCTTTCAAGCGCTGCTCTGCAAAAATGATTTCTGTTTGTTCCCCTGGTAATTCCAAAAATAGTTCCTCTGGCATATTGATTCCAATAAGGTGCGCCCAGCCCTGCGAAAGCAGGAACCATAACTACTCCACCGGAATCAGGTACGATTGAAGCCAATTCTTCAATTTCCGGTGCGCTGGAAATAATTTTTAATTCATCTCTCAGCCATTGAACTACAGCTCCTGCTATAAAAATACTTCCTTCCAAAGCGTATTGAACTTCATTACCTATTTTCCAGGCTATAGTGGTGATGAGCTTATTTTTTGACAAGATGGGTTTGTTGCCGATGTTCATCAGCATAAAACATCCTGTGCCGTATGTGTTTTTTACCATACCCGGTTTCGTACACACGTGTCC
>JBEPVG010000169.1:0-5265 GCA_041691175.1 Chitinophagaceae bacterium | reverse complement strand
AAACAGAAAGAAGTGTAAATGCAAGGGGAAGAAAGAAACGGGTCATCAATTTTATGATTTTAATTTTCATGATTGAATTAAAAAAACAAACAAATTGTTATAATCTGGAAAAGAAATTTTTACTTCGCGCAAAAATACAAACACCAATCCAGTATTCAGTTTGTCAAAAATATTTGAACGAAAATAAAAACACTTTAAATTGAGCAAATCTTTGTTAATACAATTGTAAAAAAAGCTATGAGTAAATTTCTTTCTACTAAATATTCTTCCGGAGCATTCAATTTAGGAATGCTTGTTTTGAGAATCGCTACAGGATTATTACTGGCAAACCATGGGTATGCGAAGCTGGTTAAATTCAGTTCGCTTAAATATAAGTTTATGAATTTTATGCATCTTGGTTCTACTGCCTCTCTTTCTCTCATCATTTTTGCCGAGTTGGTTTGTGGCATATTATTGATCCTGGGATTGTTTACCCGATTTGCCTGTATCCCTATTATTATTGGGATGATCGTAGTAGTTTTTGTTGCATCTCACGGACAAATATTTGACTCAGGCGAAAAAGGAATGGTTTACCTGGCAGCTACGCTTACTATTTTATTATGCGGACCCGGAAAAATAAGTGTGGACGGAATGATAGGGAAATAGTGTGAGAATTTAGCTATAAACCAACAAAGAAGCATTCTTAACCATCTAAACTTTTCTAAAATCTACTAAACAAATAAAATCTTGATTACTTCCAAAACTCAAATAAGAATTCATTACGCACTGACAGATCAAATGGGCGTTGTTTATCATGGCCATTATGCACAATTTTATGAGATCGGAAGAACGGAAGCCTTGCGCAGCCTTGGTTTGACATACAAAGAAGTAGAAGCCGCCGGAGTGATCATGCCAGTAGTAGAAATCCACAGCAAGTTTATTCGCCCCGCCTTATACGATGATTTGATCCTGGTAGTTACGACCGTTAAAGAAATGCCGGTGCATCATAAAATAATTTTTCATAGTGAAATTTTTAACGAGAAAAATCAATTGCTGAATGTGGGCGATGTAACCTTATATTTTATGGACGCTAAAACGATGAGACGCACTGAGATGCCCAAAATGATTAAAGATAAATTGACTGAATATTATGTTTGAGTTTTTCTTTAATGTTTCAATTAGTCGAATCTGGTTTATTACAGTAAATAAACAAATACCTTCAATTTTTATTTACTGAAAAATGCCTTTGGAATGTTTATTGTTATCTGGATTTCAAAAAGATAAATACCTAAAATGAAATTTACAAAAAAGTGGTTGCTAATCTTCATGCTTTCGCTGCCTTGCGCAGGATTCGCTCAAGATACACTGGTTAATAAATTAGACAGTCTTACCAGGAAAAAAGATAGCGCGGGTCAGCAGATTAATAATATAAATCCGAAAGCTTACAATCAAAGTACAGATTTAGATCTAAAAAGTTATTTCGTTTTATTAGGCAGCAGTTTGAAGCAGGAATTTACCAAGCCTTTTCGAATGACTGGAAAAGACTGGAAAAATTTTGGACTTTTCACAGGCGGCGTGGCTGCAGTTTTTTTTGTAAATAAACCCATTCAAAAAGCAGCGCTAAAACTACGGAACAGAAACACCGGAGTAAATGACATTAGTAAATTCGTTACACATTTTGGAGGAATTTATGAAGGTTATACTTTGGCCGGATTGGCTACTTATGGATTGGTTTTTAAAGATAAAAAGCTGGTTACCACTACACTTTTGGCCACACAATCTTATATTACTGCCGGTGCATTGCAAGTTGTAATAAAATTTCTTTCAGGAGAGACCAGGCCTTCTTATTACGGACCTAATCAGGTTGCCTCGCCAAGATTCCTCGGACCTTTTTCAAAAGTTCAAAGAGACGCGAATGGGAAAAAAACGTATAGCGCTTTTCCCTCCGGACATACAACTGTGGCATTTGCAGCAGCCACTGTTTATGCTTCAGAATATAAAGATCAACCTCTCATTCCTATCATTGCGTACAGCGCTGCTTCTTTGATCGGGATAAGCAGAATTACAGAAAACATGCATTGGACTACAGACGTGCTCGTGGGCGCCGCGTTGGGGTTTTTATCAGGAAAACAGGTCGTAAATAATTATCACCGATTCGCGAAACTGAAAGCACCTAACCAGCCCAAGAACTCAGTTTCTTTTACCCTCAATTATTCTTACGGACATTTTGAACCGGGACTGGTTTATAAATTCAGATAGTTTAAAGTAAACCAATAAATTCTTTCAATTTTTGTTTTTCTTTTTATAAAAATTAAAACTTCAGGCAATGATATTTTGCATAATTTCTTCGGAAAAAAATGTAGTTGCAATTTTTTGAGATTGTTCTAAAATCTGTGGAAGGGTTTGTTGGTTTTGATCACATATTGAGTAAATAAGTTGCTCCACATTTTCATGAGTTTTGTAAACCGCTGCAATACTCTCCTGAAGAATGGTAATCTTCAAACCGTTGTCCTTTAATTTTCCCAATTGAGCAATCATCCAGCTTAGCGCATAAAAGTAACCATCATTGAGTATAATGTGATATGGTAACGCGCTGCCATCAGGCATTACATTGAAAGGAGAATTAATAATTTCGGGCGTAAGATATTTCTTTAAAAACTCCGGTTGTTCAGCATTTGATTTCAATTGCATTAATCCATGTAAAGCCTGCGGATAAATACTCAGCCATCTTAATTCGCGCCTGAATTCATGCACATCATTTTCAATATCGCAAAACTCTAAATTTTTCCTTTTATATTTTTTGATCACCTTTTTTATGACATCATGATAAACATCGAGGATCGCAATTGTGTCATTTTTTTCATCAAGCCATTTTACTTCATCCAGATCTTTCAGGATTTTTGAAATACGCTTTTTATGTTTGCCGATCCATTTTTCTTCTTTCAAATAATCATTCAAATCTTCTAACTCTTCATCTTTTTTTTCGTTTAAATAATTTGTGATCAAACCCGGAATCTTTTTTTCATTTACAAATTCTTTATGAAAACCATCATAAAAATCTATAACACCAAGCAGGTCTTCCACATATTTGAAAAGTACATTTAGCTTTTTTAATTTCTTATGATTGTTGATCTTTTTATAAAGCCTGCTTAATCCTTCTAACATAAAAAGTGGCGTGCGCATATCTTCCTGGTAGACAACCAGGGCAGGGTTTTCAGAAAATTCTGCCTTATCTAAAATTGCCTGGACCTTGTTGAGATAATTTACAAAACGTGCTTTACCAACCGGTATATAAGTATTCATTTTTCTAAATTTTATTTATGAATATACATAATCTGTGCTGATTTTTATGAAACCTTAAAATCACGAAATACAATTCTGCTTTATTTGTTTATTTACTGCTTTTCACATTTTCAAATTAATCACATTCTTCCTTTTTACAACTTTCATTACTAAATTCCGTTTCCAAAGTGATGTGTTGAATGTTCATGTGTTGCAAAGTATGTTTGAGATCATTTTTAATTGAAGAAATTTTTTCTTTATCTATATGCTGATCGACCACCAAATGCGCTGTGATAGCGTTTTCCGTTGTGCTCATTGCCCACACATGTATATGATGAAGGTCTTTTATTCCGGCAATTTTCCCTGCTTTATTTTTGATCGCTTCGATGTCAATGTTCTTTGGTACGGCGTCAAGCGTAAGCGCCAGGCTTTCTTTTAATAATCCCCACGTGCTCCATAAAATAACAATAACAATGATAATGCTCATCACCGGGTCAATCCAATATTGACCGGTAAAATAAATAATAATTCCCCCAACCATAATTCCAGCACTCACCAGCGCATCGGCCATCATGTGGAGATAAGCACTTTTGACATTCAGGTCGTGCTCTTTATTTTTTAAAAATAAAACAGCCGTAATAAAATTTACAACAATCCCGATTCCCGCTACAATCGCAATTGTTTTCCCGGGCAAAACAGGCGGATTTGAAATGCGTTGAATGGCTTCGTAAGCGATTACGGCAATGGAAATAAGCAAAATCATCGCATTGAACAAAGCCGCTACTATCGTGGTTTTGCGGTAACCGTAAGTATATTTATTATTCGATTTTACTTTTAATAAACGAAAAGCAAGTAAGGATAATCCAAGGCTTCCCACATCGGCCAGATTGTGGCCCGCATCAGACAAAAGAGAAAGTGAATGAATAGAAAAACCAATCACCGCTTCTATCACCACAAAAAGAGAATTCAACAAAATACCCACTACAAAAGCGCTGTTCACATTGGTAAGAACGGCCACATGACTGTGATCATGATGGGAATGATTGTGTTCCATATTGAAAATGTAGTTGTGTAAAAATAAGCAAATTGGCTAATTGATGAAAATTCGGCAGCTACGTGTTTTAGAAAAAAAATGAAAAGTTGAATCTTTGAATTTATAAATCAGGAATTGCAAATATTTATTAGTTACTGTCGAAGAATCTTTTTTATCCTGCTATTTCTTCATGTATTTCCAATTCCTGGTTTTGCCTTCTGCCAGCCACTCAATCGAAGTCGCAATCCTTTTATTCTGCGTTTCTTCCGTCTTTGCTTCAGCGATCCATTCCGTATATTCTCTTTTTTGAGAAGGGCTGAAATTATTAAAAGTTGCAGATGCGTTTTTATTTTTCGCCAACTCTTTTTTCAATGCATCAGGAATAATAATTTCCGGTTTTTTTTCTGATCTGTTTCTTTCGGGAAGTTTAATTCCTTCGTCATTTAATCGCATCGCTTCTTTTATTCTGCTGATAATAATTTTATCTTCAGGAAGATCAGCAAGGCTGGTTATTTTTCCTGAATGTCCCATTGCATTTGCATTATTTTCTTTGAATGCATTTGCATCTTTCATTAAAGCGGCTTTCCAAAAACCAAAAACACAATGATGTTTGAAAGCAGCCATGCTACACATCATTCCTTTATAACCAAAATTGGGAAATCCCCATTTAATGGTTTCTTCCACCTGCGGACATGCAGCGTGTATTAGATTTCTCAAATGATTTAAAATGGGTTTTGCAAAATCAGCCGATTTGGCAATGTAACTATCTATTTTTTTGTCCTGCAAGTTTGAAGAATTAAATGTGAAAATACAAAACTGACTCCAACTGAAAATGAAAGAAGAGTAATAATTCAAAAAAAATAACCAATTAACCAAAGAAGGGTATTCCCGCATTGGCTAATTGGCTAAACAGCATATTTTCACATTTTCACATTTTCACATTTTCACATTTTCACATTTTCACATTTTCA
>JBEPVG010000168.1:0-5294 GCA_041691175.1 Chitinophagaceae bacterium | reverse complement strand
GGATAGACCACCACTTTTGAAGTATTTTATATAGAATAATTATTGGCCACCCATTTATCAGTTGGACTAAGATCAAATTGTAGAAGAGGTGTGCGAATTATCTGAACAGTTGTTTCATCCGAAGAACAATTCGAAAATAATAAAGCTATAAATAAAAATAAAAGAGAAATTATTTTGTTCATAGATAGTTTTAAGATTAAAATCAAACAATTAAAGACTTCAACAATTATACCGTTTCATTAGAAAGAGTAATATTCTCTGTCTTGCTTATTAGTAGTGGATATATTCAAAACAATGTTTTTCGGAATACGGATAAATTGGAATATAAAATTAGGATTTTCTTCCCGATAAAAAGTAAAATAAAAAGGTGGAAAATTTGTTTGTTTACTGCCAATTCGTGTAAAATAACCTACAAAGAGATGTTATAATACTAATGTCACGTTTGGTAAATTATAAATTTAAAATTCAAAGTTTTATTTTTGCAAAGTTTTAGAAAAAGATGAAGAATGAATCTTGATGTGTTGATGAATAGTTATTCAAATGATCCCCGCATTTTTAAAATTGCGGACCAGATTTTAATGTCTAATCCGCAACACATCTCTCTTTCAGGCTTACATGGCAGTTCTTCTCAATTTATATTCTCAGCAGTCTTTAATCACGCTATTTCCTCGCAGGTAAATCACCTGGTAATTTTAAGAGATGCTGAAGAAGCGGCCTATTTTCATAACACAGTTGAAAATATTACCAACGCTCTGGATGTTTTTTATTTCCCCTCTTCTTTCAAAAATAAAAAGAATTTCAATCATCTTAACAGTAGCCATGTGATGCTGAGAACGGAAACGTTGACAAAATTAAGCACTGGTGGAAACAGGAAGGTTATTGTTACTTATCCCGAAGCACTTTTTGAAAAAGTTGTTTTATCAAAAACGCTTTCTCAAAATATTATTTCATTCAAACAAGGCGAAATAATTAAAGTTGATGAACTGCTAAAACGTTTTGTAGATCACGGTTTCAGCCGAAGCGATTTCGTTTATGAGCCGGGCCAATTTGCTGTTCGCGGCGGTATTCTTGATGTTTATTCTTACGGAAATGAAAAACCTTATCGCATAGAATTATTTGGAAATGAAATTGATAGCATTCGTTTGTTTGATCCAGAAACACAATTGAGTGAGCGCAAACTTTTGCAGATAAATATTATTCCAAATGTAGAAACGCAGTTCACCAGTGGAGAAAAAGTTTCGCTTTTAAATTTTTTGCCAGAAAACACAGTTGTATGGACTGAAGATTGGGAATTTATCAAACAAATTATTGAGCAACAGCAGGAAGACCTGGAAGTGGCAATCCGAAATCAACAAATGGGGATTAATACTAAAGCTTCAGCCAACAGTGAGGAGGATGAATTAAATGAAATAAAAGAAATTAACCAAGAAGATTTCGTTTATGCATTACCGTTAGAAGAGCAAATTCAGCAACGCCATATTATTGAGTTTGGAAATAAAACATATTTTTCAAAAGGAAATAAGATTTCATTTTCTATTCAGCAACAACCCGCATTCAACAGGCAATTCAAATTGCTGATCGAGAATTTAAAATCGTTCGAAACAAAAAAATATAATCTCTTTATTTTTGCTGAAAATCCTAAACAGTTAGAAAGATTACATTCAATTTTCAGTGATCAAAATACAGAAATTAATTTCGTTCCAATTCCTGTTTCCATTCATGAAGGATTCATTGATAACGATTTAAAAATCGTTTGTTATACAGATCATGAAATATTTCAACGGTATCATAAATACCGGGTAAAACAGGCTTTTAATAAAAACAAAGCATTGACTTTGAAGATGCTCCGGGAATTACAACCGGGCGATTATGTAACTCACATAGATCATGGAGTAGGCGTCTTTAGTGGATTACAGAAGATTGAAACCAATGGTGTTACGCAGGAGGCTGTACGGATTATTTATAAAGACAAAGATCTTTTGTATGTTAATATTTCATCACTTCATAAAATAAGCAAGTATAGCGGTAAGGAAGGTACGGTTCCAAAAATGAATAAATTAGGAAGCGATGTATGGAATAAATTAAAAGATAAAACCAAAAAACAGGTAAAAGATATTGCTACAGATTTGATAAAGTTATACGCGGAAAGAAAAAGTCATAAAGGGTTTGCACATTCCCCCGATAATTATATGCAAACGGAATTAGAATCTTCTTTTCTTTATGAAGATACGCCTGACCAAAGCAAAGCAGTGACCGATGTAAAATTGGATATGGAAAAAGAATCTCCAATGGACCGGTTGATTTGCGGTGATGTAGGATTTGGCAAAACGGAAGTGGCAATAAGAGCTGCTTTCAAAAGCAACCTTGATGGCAAACAAGCTGCTGTTTTGGTTCCTACTACAATTCTCGCATATCAGCATTATAAAACTTTCAGTGAAAGATTGAGCGATTTTCCGATAACTGTTGATTATATTAACCGTTTCAAAACTTCAAAGGAAAAGAAAGAGACTTTACAAAAATTACAGGAAGGAAAGATAGACATCATTATTGGCACCCACGCTTTATTGAGCAAAGATGTAAAATTTAAAGATCTCGGTTTGATGGTAATTGATGAAGAACAAAAATTTGGCGTAGCCGCAAAAGAAAAATTAAAACAGCTTAGAACAACCGTCGATTCTTTGACACTAACGGCAACGCCTATCCCCAGAACTTTGCAGTTTAGTTTGATGGGCGCACGAGATTTGAGTATCATCAATACACCGCCACCAAATCGTCAACCTATACAAACGGAACTTCATGTTTTTAACCAGGATTTTATTCGCGATGCAATATATTATGAGGTTGAAAGAGGAGGACAGGTTTTCTTTATTCATAATCGCGTACATGGTTTGTTGGAAATGAAAAATTTAATCCAGGGATTGTGCCCCGATCTTAGTATTGCTTATGCACACGGGCAATTAGAAGGTGGGAAATTAGAAGAAACAATCATGGACTTTATAGACCATAAATACGATGTATTAATCTGCACGAATATTATAGAAAGCGGTGTGGATATTCCAAACGTAAATACAATTATTATCAACAATGCGCATCATTTCGGATTAAGTGATTTGCACCAACTGCGGGGCAGAGTAGGAAGAAGTAACAAAAAAGCTTTTTGTTATTTATTAGCTCCCCCGATGAGCACATTAACCACCGATAGCCGAAAGCGTTTAACAACTCTAGAACAATACAGTGACCTTGGAAGTGGCTTCCAGATTGCGATGCGCGATCTCGATATTCGGGGTGCAGGAAATATGCTGGGTGGTGAGCAAAGCGGTTTTATTGCAGAAATTGGTTTCGAAATGTATCAAAAAATTCTTGATGAAGCTATTCGCGAATTGAAACGCACAGAATTTAAAGAAGTATTTAAAGAAGAAATTCAAAGGCAGGATGATTATGTTTCTGATTGTACAATTGATACTGATTTGGAAATTTTAATTCCTGATGAATACGTTGAAAGTATTACCGAAAGATTGAGCCTTTATTCACGCCTGGATAATTGCGAAAACGACAAAGAATTAGAAGATTTACATAAAGAAATGATTGACCGTTTTGGCACGATTCCCGCACAGGTCGAAGATTTATTTACTACAGTTCGTTGTCGTAAAATTGCTGTGGAACTAGGCTTTGAAAAAATAATTCTGAAACATGAAAATTTAAAATGTTTCTTTGTTGCCAATCCTGATTCACCCTATTTTAGCAGCAATATTTTTACAAGAATCCTCGATTTTATTCAAACCAAAACAAGCAAAGCAAAACTAAAGCAGGTTGGCAGAAATGGAATATTAATTGTCCGTGATGTTAAGAGTATGAGAGGACTATACCATTTTTTAAAACAGATGGAAGCAAACCTCGTTAATGAATTAGCCTAAAATTATTTACGTCTAATCGTTACCGTTAGTAATTACTATTATTTTCTTGTGTCACTTTTCCTATTCTTTCTTGGAGTGTTTCATAATCTGTATATCCTTCAGCAACTTTATAAAATTTGGTATCAGTTAATTGCAAAAAAACTACCGGGAAACCGGTTACATTTAATTGCCGACACAAATCAAATTCATAGTAAGCTTGCTCTTTATATTCTTCATCGTCCATCTTTTCATAAAATTCTTCTGACGGAATATTATATTTATCTAACAACAAACGATAAGCTTCATCGTCTGTAAGGTCACGGCCTTCAAAGTGAAGTGCATATTGTAAATCCGCTGCAAAACTTACTTGCTTATCCGGATGATACTCTTTAAAAACACAAAGTGCAATTGCAGGCTTCTCAGAGTTAGGGAACCAATCACTTGCATCTGGATGCCTGATGTGCCAGAGATAATCCTCACCGAATTTTATGCCCGTAATTTCCTCTACGCGTTTATAAGCGCCTTCTATATATTTTGCTGTCGCTCCTATTGCCACTGGTTCTTCAGGCAATATCATTCCCCCTGAAAGAACTTCAAAACTCAATTTATTTTTGTAATCAGAATTAATTTTTTTTATTACTTCGCTAAATCCGTAACACCACCCGCAATAGGCATCGTAACAATAAATTAAAGTTGTCATTCGAATTATATTTTCTTATTAAATTTTATATTCTATTTCAATAACGTTTACAAATTTTGAACTTTTTCAAAAAAAACAAACCGTTTTGAAAGTCAAAGGTAGTTGGTTAATCACGTTTCGTATTTGAATCCACAATAAAATTCTAAATAAGAATTGTCAATATTTGTTCGTTTACTATCATAAAAAATTTTAAAACCTGGCTTTAAATATCAATACTATTCTCAGGAATTTTTTTGGAGTCCGATATTCTATTTCCAGTGAATTAACAAATAACCTGAATTTTCATTTTTAAAATCTACCACCATTATTGTAAACAAACTTTTTTACAGATTTATCTTTTGTTTCAAAAATATTCTTTATATAAAAGTCCTTTAAATCGTAAACTTACTATGAGTAATTATCGTTAATTTACTATTAGCACAGTAAATACAATACCCGCAAAAAGAGGCAGTAATGCGCTTGTGTAACATGCACGTCGGCCATATCTTTGTCCTCAGAAGTTGATTGATGTTCAACAAACATTAATCGCAAAATCCAAATCCATTGAAAAGAAACCATTTCCTTTAATCCAGGAAAAACCAATAATCCGATATCAGTCAACTTCTTTTTTTATTAATTTAATGCCTTAGAAAAACATAATTATCCCAATGAAAACCGGCTATAAAATCGGCCAAAACAATTAACCTGAAAAACCATTATCC
>JBEPVG010000167.1:0-5303 GCA_041691175.1 Chitinophagaceae bacterium | reverse complement strand
TTTATGTGGTGGAGAAGAATTAATCCCAGGAAAATATAGACAGCACAACAATTTCTCAGATACTGCTGCGATTTTTATTTATGACAATATATCTTTTATTACACCAGCCCGGATCAATATTATGAGACCGGATTATTTTCACTAAATCGACTCTATTGTTGTACCAACAAATGATGCAATAACGGGTACGACTACAACAGTAAACCAACAAATAAAATGGTTTTCTACTTTTAAATATATAACCCCTAAGTACAGACGAAAATTCATGATTTGTATATGATAAAAACAGTTCAGTCTTTATGAAAAACATAAATCTCCATTTGTTTTCTTTCTTCAAAACCTAAAGCTTTATAAAGACGAATCGCATTTTCCTTATCGCTTCTAACATGAAGGAAAGGTATTTCTGAATTAGATTTTATTTTGCATACCTGACTTTGAATGAGCTGGCTTGCATAGCCTTTACCAAGATGATCAGGGTGGGTGCACACGGCGCTTATCTCTACATATTTTCCGGGATGCATTCGTTGTCCTGCCATTGAAATTAATTGACCGTTATTAAAAATACCTTCATAATTACCAAATTCAATGGTTCTTTCAGAAAAAGGACCGGGATGAGTTAGTGTAGTCAAACTAACCATTTGAGGAACATCTTTATTTTTCAACGGAACAATCGTTGTTGTGGAATCAGCTGGTAGTGCATCCCGATCATATACCATTTGCAAAGCATTTATATGTACTTTCACAATCCAGGGTTTGGGAATTTCAATTTCCTCTGAATAAATAATGACCAATTCTCTTTTAACAGGAATGTTGTCGTCAAGAAGTTGGAATTCATTAAAGCCAAACTCAGACATACCAACAAAGGGAGCAATCTCTTTAGGGAAGTATTTTACATGTTCGTTGCCTAGTGATAGATTCTTATTTCCTGTAAGTAACGCGTTCCAGGCGGGATAGTCAAGAAGGTGTTCCATTTAATCTAAGTTTTTAAAAAATAAATAGCGGGACAAATTAAATTATTTTTTTTCCCGGTTAATCAATTTATAGTAAACGAATAAATAACCAGAAATCCTACTTTCTACTCAACCACAGAATCCCATCAACTACAAGCCTGTCCTGAATCCTATTATCGAAAGTATGAGACAAAGTTTTATTGGTTGCATCAATTTTATGTTCGTAATCCATATCGTTATGCCCCATATTTAAATACATCATTTTATATTTTTTGTTTGTCCAAACGACAGGAAAATATCCGTTGTGCCATATTTCATTTGGCTTTGGACCCGTGCCCAGCGGAAAGCTTGTAGAATCAATAGATACGAGAATTTGTATGTCAGGATTTTTTCTCAAATCATTGTGCCATCTGTACCATTCATTGGGCGCTGATTTAAAAGTTTGCGGTAAATTTTTCGTTGACGGATGATTGCGATCTTCCACGCGCAAAATCGCAGAAGTTGGCCGCCAGGTATTACTTTCATAATGCCCGCATCCCAAAAATATATTGTGATACCAATCCCAATTCATCGGGTATTTGGAAGGTGAAAGAGCAAATGCAGAAAAATGAAACCCCATCCATGCGCCACCATTTTCCATATATTTTTGAAAGTCAATTCTTTGTTCAGGTTTTTCAGGCCTGGAATCTAAAAAAATTACTACCTGGTAATGTGAAAGGAATGCAGCATTTAGATTGTTCCAATTGTTAGTACTGTTGTAAACGAAATGATATTTCTTCGCCATTTTCGGAAACCATTTATTGGCTTCATGCACAAAGCTGATATGCGCCAGATCTTCTTTCGCTGTATAAAAAGCAATCACTCTAAAATGGGGATTTTGTTTTTTTTGTGAATTACCATTAAATGTGAAAAAACAAAACAATAAACAAATACTAAACGCTTTTAAAATTTTATAAAATTGAAACATTGTTTTTTAAAATTAACAAGAAGAAAAGATTTCAAAGAAATTATTTTTACCAATGAGTTTATTTGAAAACGCAGGCATTTGAATAACACCACCGATGCAAACTATAAACTATAATTTTGAGTCCAAATTAAAAAAATGAAAGCAATCATTATATCAAAACCCGGGCCTCCCGAAGTACTGATCACAGAAGATCGTCCAATCCCTGTGCCCGGCAAACATGAAGTCCTGATCCATGTAAAAGCAGCTGGCGTAAACCGCCCGGATGTGGCGCAGCGAAAAGGGAATTATCCTCCACCGTCCGGAGCATCTCCTGATATACCCGGATTGGAAGTGTCGGGCATTATCAAAGTCTGTGGAGAAGCAGTGGGCCGTTGGAAAAAGGGAGATAAAGTTTGTGCCTTGCTCAACGGCGGAGGTTATGCCGAATTCGTTACAGTAAACGAAGGCCAATGCCTTCCAATTCCTGGAAATATAAGCTTTGAGGAAGCAGCTTCTTTACCCGAAACTGTTTTTACCGTTTGGCATAATGTATTTCAAAGAGGCGATTTAAAAAGTGGCGAACATTTTCTCGTACATGGAGGCAGCAGCGGTATTGGTATTACGGCCATTCAAATAGCCAAGGCATTAAAAGCAATTGTATTTGCCACAGCCGGATCGGCAAAAAAATGCAAAGCCTGCATAGATTTAGGAGCTGATGAATGCATTAATTATAAGACATCAGATTTTGAAAATGCCCTCGCCGGCAAAGGTGCGGACGTTATCCTCGAGATGATCGGTGGCGATTATGTGGCAAAAGATCTCCGCTTGCTGCGGCCCGATGGCAGACTTGTTTTTATTAACGCAATGAAAGGAAATCAAATAGAACTCAACATCCGTGATATTATGCAAAAGCGTTTAATCATCACCGGTAGTACGCTGCGCGCAAGGGACTCCGATTTTAAAACATCCCTCGCGAGGGAAGTAGAAAAACATGTGTGGCCAATGATCGAATCCGGAAAATTTAAACCCGTAATTTATCAGACTTTCTCTATGAACGCTGCGGCAAAGGCGCACATAATCATGGAAAGCAGCGAACATATTGGTAAGATCATTTTGGTCAATGATTTATAAATGGAAGTGACTTCGTTACTCACAGCGCGTGGGCTCATGCCTGTGTATGCCAATACACTAACATTCCTTCTTCTATGTACCAATAGTATTATTTTAAATGATTAAATCTCTTTTGTCAACAGTTAAAAATTAATATAATCTAAATTCTTATCCACCAAAATTCCGTGTTCAGGTTTCAGATTAAAAGTTACGTTTTGCTTTGCTTTAAATTTGATAATGAAAAGATTTTCACTGCCATTCAGCGTTGGTTTATTTCCAAGGTTTACAAATGTGGGATAAAGTACTTTACTACCATCAGTATGTAACCTGTCGTTAGTGAAATTTTCCATTGAATCGGTGTTGAGCGATTGCACTCCTACGTATTCATATTCCTGTTGATTGTATGGCAATGCAAAACTGAGCGCATTTACATTGGTAAGATTGACTCCTTTCACCATTATTTCAATGGTTTCACCTTTTTTATAGTTTTGTTTGGCTGTGCTAATTTGAAGCGAACCGGACACTTTTGCGGAGCTGTCATTGGTTTTCACACCTCCGTCTAATTGTGAAGCTACTAATGAAATATCATAAGCATCTATTAAATCATTTTTATTAATATCCCCTTTACTGATATAACCTTCAAAATCAGCATCTCCTTTTTTCAGCCCTGTATAATTCATGTAAGAAGTAAGGTCATTGTTATCAATTTTGTGGTCATTATTTATGTCACCAGGCAAATAACTTTCTGTTCCCGGAACTTTAAATACATAAAGTTCTCTGCCGGAACCATAATTGTTTCCCCCTTCGTCAACAGAAATTTTTATGTATCGGGCAGAAGGATGATTGGCGAAAACAAAAGTCTTCGCAGAGTTATCGTTTTTCCAATCAAATTCAACAGCTGAAGACCAATTATTTTTATCCAAACTATATTGAACGCTACCTTTTGTTATTACGCCATTTCTGCCACTGCTGCGAGGCAAGTATTCAAACTTATCTAATTGATTGATTGTCTTTAAATCCATTACAATATTGAACGGAACTGCCTTTTGTCCATACTTTGTATTCCACATGTCTTTGTCATCAAAGTCAAACAACTTACTAATTTCATTATCTTCCTCGTCTGCCACAGAAGATTGTGCAACAATATCATGAATGGCAAACTCCAATGGATTCTCTTTTGTTTTCGCTTGAATGGTTGTCCAGTCAGAAATACCGTCTTTGTTTACGGCTCTTAATTTAAAACTATAATCTGTTTCCGGTTGAAGATTTTCAAATATAAAGTGCGTACCTTTTATAGTTGTATAGCGCATATCCTTAAACGTTATTTCGTAAAAATCGGCATTGGGAACCTCATTCCACGCAAGGTTTAGTGAATAGGCTGTTTTGTTGCTGTC
This sequence comes from Chitinophagaceae bacterium, assembly GCA_041691175.1. Taxonomy (GTDB): domain Bacteria; phylum Bacteroidota; class Bacteroidia; order Chitinophagales; family Chitinophagaceae; genus Ginsengibacter. Next base: position 903 of record JBEPVG010000167.1, on the reverse strand, counting down.
AGGAACCTGCACATTTGCAGGCATGTCCAATTTTCCTGTATGTACTTTTAAATTGTCTTTTGGTTTAAATGCAAAACCTTCAATTTTTAAAACGACATCACTTGTAGTAATATTTACAGGCGCCACCTTCACCCAAACCTGCGGATTCTTAATCATGCTTACTTTTTCAAAAGAACTTCCGGATGTCGCAAACTGGTTTAAGTTTGGCGCAGCATTATAAAAATACGCGGTGCTGTTTTTATTAAAATCTTCTAAAGAATTTACTTCTGTAATTCTCAGTTTTTTCCCACCAATACTTGCGACTATATTTTTAGGTTTGGCAGAGACATTTATTTTAAAGATTGTTGTTTTTTGTTTTACAAAGCCATTAAAATCTCCTTTTGTAGGATGCACAGTAATTGTTGCTACATCACCTGATACATTAGATTCTATAAGGGTTGTAGCGCTTGCTCCATATTTGTAAGCTTCTGTTACGCCGTCATCATCATATTGGGTAAAAGAAGTTTTACCAAATGGATATATTTCATATGTACGAAGATTTTTATCAATTTCATTTACGTGGTTATTTGGATTATTCATGGGAATTATAGCACCGTTTTTTACAAACACCGGCAACTTCCAGATAGGTGCATCAAAGCTGTTGATAATGCAGTCTCCTGAATATTCCTGTCCTGAAAAATAATCAACCCAGTTTCCTTTTGGTAAATAAATATTATTACGGATATCGTTACCTTCTTTATCCATTTCAGTAGGCTGATAAATAGGCGCCACTAAAAAATATGGGCCATACATAAACTGATACTGGGTTTCCTTACCAAGCGTGTATTGGTTTGGCTCTTCTAAGAACATAGCCCGAATCATCGGCAATCCCGTCACGGCTTCTTTTGCTATACTGTACGAGTA
>JBEPVG010000166.1:0-5317 GCA_041691175.1 Chitinophagaceae bacterium | reverse complement strand
GTATAGCGAAGTAATATTACTTATACTTAAATAATAACTAATGCCCAATTTTCCAATGGTGAAAAATATTGCTGTAAAAAATCCGCCAAACAAAACATCTTTCCAACCGATTTTTGCATCCGGTAATATTTTAAAGATCAGTGCAAACAAAAACGCGACTATTACAAAGGATAAAATGCCTTCCGTAATTTGTATAAAATAAATGCTATAATTATTAATAAACTTGCCAATAAATTTTCCAAATGCTGTAAGGGCCGCATTCAATAAAAGAGTGAAAATCATGATAATTCCGATGCTTAAAATTAAGGAGAATGAAAGCAAACGGGTAAGAATTAATTTCCACCAAACTTTATGATTCTTAATTCTTAATCCCCAAATTTTATTAATAGAATCCTGTATTTCTCCAAAAATACTTGTTGCCCCAATCAGTAAAATGACCAGGCTGATAACGGTTGCAAAAAAATTGTTTCTGCTGAGGTGAATATTTTTTATAATGTCCTGGATTTGAATGGCAACCTCGCTTCCAACAAGATTATTTAATTGCTCATAGATCCGCCCCTGCATCGCTTCTTTGCCGAAAAGAAATCCAAATGAAGTAGTAATAACAATTAATAAGGGGGCGATAGAAAATACCGTGTAATAAGCCAGTGAAGCACTGTATTTTAAAATATTATCGGCTGAGAATTCTTTGAAAACTTCTTTTACTACTAAAAGTGATTTAGAAAAATTTTGTTTGAAACGCATTTAAATTACTTTATTGGGCAATTATAATAAAGTTATAGCAAAACAATTAGGAGAATTTAAAAGATGTTACATTTATCAAAACTTGGAAGATAAAAATTTTATTCTTTTTGAGCATTTTCCTTTTGAAGTTAGATTAGATATAAAAAAATGCTCATTTCGTGGAGGGAATTCCCCAAGCATGACTTCCATATCTTATTTAAAAACCTTTCTTATATAATACATTATAGGCAAAACAGCAATTTTTAAGAAAAATAACATTTTGGCAAAGTTTTGAATAATGAAAATAGTGTAATTAAATTTTAAAATTAAAATCAAAAAAAATGAGAAGCATCTTATACATCATCGCAGTAGTTCTGATAATCATCTGGGTAATTTCCTTTTTAGTCTATCATGTAAGCGGTGGCTTGATTCACATTTTGTTGGTAATTGCAGTTATTGCCATCATTCTGGGAGTAATACGAAGAGCTTGATTTTTTTTATCAAGAAAATGTAAAAATACAAATTCCAATAATTTATTTGTTTACTATAAAAGTTTTGTAAATATTTTTTTAACCTTAAAATCAATTACGCATGGGAAATTTATTGTATATTATCGCGGTGGTTCTCATAATTATATGGGCCATCTCATTTTTAGGTGGATTTTATACTGGAGGTCTTATTCATATTTTATTAGTAATTGCGGTAATCGCGATTATTTTAAAAGTGATAAAAGTGGCCTGATTGTTTAATTCTAAAAAATAACAACGTTATGGAAGACTGGAAATTAAAAATGAACGGAAATTGGAATGAACTGAAAGGAAAAATGAAGCAAGCTTACGGCGATCTTACCGACGACGATTTAAAACACGAAGAAGGAAAAGATGACGAGCTCGTTGGCCGATTGCAACAAAAACTTGGGAAAACAAAAGACCAGGTGATCAATTGGATTCAAAATCTCTAATTTTCATTCCACAATTAAAAAATAAAACCTCATACATTTTCGCATGGGGTTTTTTAATTTATAATAATTATTCATGAAACTATACGACAATGAGGCTCCGTTTTATGTAAAGTTGGGCTTCCAATTCCTGATTATTTTTTTCATTTGTTTTTTTATCAATGTTGCGCAAAATATTCTTATCCCTTTTTCTTTTGCCGTTTTGCTTACCGTACTTCTACTTCCATTGGTATCTTTTTTTGAATCGAAAAATTTAAGTAAAGTCCTTTCCATATTTATTGCACTTTTTATTGCAATAGGTTTTGTTACCGGATTAATTTATTTTTTAAGCAGTCAGATTGCAAGTTTTGTGCAGGATGTTCCATCAATTAAAGAACATTTAAATCAACATTTAATTGACATTCAAAAGTGGGTGAAAGCTAAATTCAATATCTCTTTTACTGAACAAAATCAATATCTTCAGGAGCAAGCTGTTAAATTAAAAGATTCGGGGACAGGCTATATTAAAACAACTTTTTTTTCCATAACCGAGGCGTTGTTGCTTTTATTTCTGATGCCCATTTATACATTTTTACTTTTGTTTTACCGTGTGCATATTCGTAATTTTTTATTCATTGTTTTTAAAAAAGAATATAATGATAAAGTTCAAAGCGTTATCAATAAATCTAAAATAATGATCCGCAGTTATATTGTCGGATTATTAATAGAAATGGCGATCGTGGCATTTGCAAATTCTTTCGGCCTGGTTTTGCTCGGCATAAAATATGCGATTTTTTTTGGTGTTCTTTCGGCCGTTTTAAATATTATTCCATACATAGGGATGTTTACAGCAACACTTTTTACGGTTTTGGTTACTTTGACCACATCTGACAATACAAGCGATATTGTTTGGGTAATTGTTATTTTTTATGGCATTCATATTATTGATACAAACTTTTTGATGCCACGTATTGTAGCATCACGATTACGTATAAACGCACTTATTTCAATTCTTGGAGTGGTGATTGGTGGCGCACTTACAGGCATTTCCGGGTTATTTTTATCCGTGCCCGCAATTGCTTTTATCAAAATAATTTGTGATCATACGGAAAGTCTGAAACCGTGGGGAATGCTGATGGGAGATGATACAACTTATTTAGAAAAAAATTTAATCTATAAACGGATTCAACAATTTAGAAGTCAAAGGCAAAAGAAAAAACCAGACTAAAGATTTAAGCGATGGTTTATAATTATTTCTTGAGGATAATTGTGAAAGTAGTTCCTTTTCCATATTCACTTTCTACAAAAATATTTCCCTCGTGACCTAAAACAATATTCTGTGAATTAGCAAGTCCAAGACCGTTCCCTTTTTCTTTCGTTGTAAAATAAGGTTCGAACAATCGCTCTACTTCAGGCTTAGCCATTCCTTTTCCATTATCAGAAATTTTCACTACACAATTTCCGTTTTTAGTTTCTGTACTAATTTGAATAATTCCATTATCACTTTTCGCTTCTATAGCATTTACTATAATATTTAAAAAGGCGATTTTGATCTTTTCAATGTCTACTGAAATAAGTGGAATATTTGATGCATAATTTTTAACCACTTTTATCTGGTTCAATTCAATTCTATCCTGCGCCAGGTCAATAGTTTCATCCAGTATTTTATTTATTGAAGCTTCTGAGAAAGTAAGCTCTGCAACCCTTGTTGTGTTTAGCAGATCACTAACCAATTGATTGATCCGTTCCGAATTCCGACTAATCATTGTGAACAACATTTTAGTACTTTCATCGGCATTTATTTCTGATTGCAATTGTTCACAAGCAAGATTTATGTTCGTTAGCGGGTTTCTTACTTCATGTGCTATTACCCGCGCGATTCTTCCTGTAACCACATATTTTTCTAGCCTTCTTAATTCAATTAATTCTGTGTTCAACCTAGCAAGTTGATTAACTCTCTCCTGTAGCTGAATTTTATATACATCCGCTTTTTTTGAAACGATGATTTTTTCTTTGTTCTCTTTATTGTAGACAACTATCGAATAAATTGTTATAAAAACGGCAATGATAATTGACAGAATATTTAAGAATTGAATAACGCCGGAATATTCAAAAGCTTTTTGTGAACGTTCATTCCATAAAGCATTTTCTTCCAATTTCATCTTCGCAATCTGGACTTCTATATTTTTTGTTTTAGTAATTCCTTGTTCTTTTCCTTCCAGCAAAGAAGGCAATATTTTATTCCCTGACGAAAAATCGGAAATTACATTTTCTATCCAAAGGAATTTTTGGTTTATCAGATTATGAAGTGTATCAAGGTTTTTTTGCTGACGTGGATCGTCAAGTGTCAGCATTTTCAATTTGGAAAAAGTGCTATCAGTATTGCGAATGCTTTTATCATAACCCGACAATAATCTTTTATCATTTGTGATAAGATAGCCCCTGAAATCTGATTCTGCTTTTGTAATAAATGCAACAATATTATCAAGGTCGTGGATTACTTCATTCGTATGACTCATCCAATAATCCTGAGTAGTTACTTTTTTTGAAGAGATAAAAGTAAGAATGTAAGAAAGGAACAAAAGAAAAAAGGCAGCAAGGAAACCGATTCTCGTACGTGTTGCAATTTTGTTGAAAAAGCTTTTTATCATTTGTCCCCCAATTATAATTTAAATATACAATCTTCAATTACTTTTTGGAAGTTTTGTTTATTATCCAGAAAATAATAACAAGAATTATAACAACTACAACAATTCCAACCCATACGCCGGCTTTGAAAATAGTGCCGATTGCAGCGCAACTACTAAGTGTCAGAATAAGAAGAAGGCATAAAGGAGCCAGGGTTTTTAATTTGTATTTATTCATGATTATGGTTTTTTATTTTTGGGAATTTCTTTAATTTCTTCATTTTTTTTGTTCTGCAATTTCTTTTTCTTCCTGCAGTGAATGAACTTTATTTTGCTTTTCTTGTTTCGTAACACCTGACAAATGTGAATAGAACTTTTTCATCACTTCCAGTTCCTCTTCTGTCAAATCTTCGACATTAATTAATTTATTGCTCGCTTTACTTGCCGCGATCAATTCATCTAATTTTAACTGAACGGCTGTAGTGTCCTTATTTTGCGAATGTTGGATAATAAAAACCATTAAAAATGTTACGATCGTGGTCCCGGTATTAATTACTAATTGCCAGGTGTCAGAATAATGAAAAATCGGTCCGGTAATTCCCCACACAATTATAATTACCATCGCACCAATAAAGGCATACGGACTACCGGTTGCTTTTGTAATAATTATTGAGAATCGATTGAAAAATTGAGAAAATTTAGTTTCCTTTTTCTTTTCGTGATTATCCTGAGGTTTTTCTCTGTTTTCGTTTTTCACTTTATATATATTGAAAAAAAAGACAAATTTTTTTAAAATATTCTCTATTAAAATATTATGCCAAAAAAATAACTATATTTTTTAGATCAGGTTTTAAAAAAGAAACTTTCGAATTGCTTTCAATATATATGAAACGGTGATTAAATTCCATTTAAATTCTTCCTCATAATGGGCAAAATTTTACTCAAGATTGTTAAAAAGGATAGATGTATTTGAGCTCCAGATTTGTTGAAACACTCATGAATAAAGGGTTTTAGCCTGTCTCTTATACAC
>JBEPVG010000165.1:0-5335 GCA_041691175.1 Chitinophagaceae bacterium | reverse complement strand
TGCTCAAACAGCGGACTGATGTATTATGTGCACGAATCACCTGAATATAAGAACACCTATGAATCCGGCCCCGAAATGCAAATTGCAGATCTGGCGTGCAACGATGATGGACGAATTTTGAAATGCAGGGCAGGGGATTTGTATGATTTAGTTCCTTCAGATACTGAATGGGTAAACCAGGCGCCAAAATGGAATTTTTATGAAATCCTATCTAAGGATGGCCACCTTGAATTTTTTCAAAACGGTCATAAAATTCTTCAGACAGATCTTTGGAATGATCACTGGCGTGATATGATTAAGAACAGCAAATTTGTTGAATGGCCAGGTTTTGGCACATTCAAAAAAGGTCATATTTCTTTCCAGGGAACGGAGAATGGAAAGATCTGGTACCGGAATGTCAAGATCCGGAAATTGTAGGATGAAACATTAATAAAACCAATTCATGCAATTCTTGTCAAAAATCCTTGTAATCAAAAAATAAAGATCATGGAGGAAAATAAAATCTCTGAAAAAAAAACAATTACCCGTGGAGAATTTATTAAAAACACAGCCATAACTGCCACTGCATTCTCCATTGTTCCCCGACATGTAATGGGCGGAAAAGGATTTACTGCACCGAGTGATAAATTGTATATAGCCGCCGTTGGTTGTGGTGGCGAAGGCGCAAATGATATTGCGCATTATGCCAGTGCTCCCAAAAAAAATGCGGTGATCGCTTTTCTTTGCGACGTGGATGATCGCATGGCTGCTCCCCGTCGAAAAGAATTTCCGAATGCAAAATTTTATTACGACTGGCGCGAAATGTTTGAAAAAGAAAGTAAAAATTTTGATGCTGTTTCTGTTGCCATTCCCGATCACAATCACGCCATTGTAGGTCTAAGCGCCATGAAGTTGAAAAAGCATTTGTATCTGCAAAAACCTTTGACACATGATATTTATGAAGCCCGCATTCTTACGCAAGCAGCAGAAAAATATAAAGTAGTTACTCAAATGGGCGACCAGGGCGCATCCTGCGATGGAATGAGAACGATGAGAGAATGGTTTGAAGCCGGATTGATTGGAGATATAGAAAAAGTTTACAATTGGACCAATCGTCCAGTATGGCCACAAGGAATTCCATGGCCTGATCAACGTCCTCCCATTCCTAAAGAATTAAAATGGGATTTGTGGCTGGGAACCGCGCCGGATACTGATTACATTGACAATTTAGTTCCATTCAATTGGCGTGGGTGGTGGAAATTTGGTACCGGCGCATTGGGAGATATGGCTTGTCATATAATCGGGCCTGCATTTAAATTATTAAATCTTGGATATCCAACTGAAGTGACTTGTAATGCGAGCACTATTTATTCAGGCATTTTTAAAGAATCCGATTATCCCGAAAGTATCCCGGTATCCAGCAAACTTCGCTATAAATTCACTTTAAAAGATGGCCGCGAATTAAAATTATACTGGATGGATGGTGGCATGATTCCCGACCGGCCTGATGATCTTGATCCTGATTTGAATGAAAATGAAGCGCTGGCTGATGTTCCTGAAGAAAATGATTTTGAAGGTGGCTCTTTATTTATTGGAACCAAAGGAAAAGTTTCCTGTGGCTGGGGTGGAAGCCATCCACGTTTACTCCCACTTTCTTTAAACAAAGATGTGAATGTTCCAAAAAAATATCCACGAATAGTTGGTGGAATGGATGGCCATTGGTGGCAATGGATTGATGCATGTATCGCGGGTTATGGCAATGCAGAAGTTGATTCTCCATTTGTTGGTTATGCAGGTCCACTTACCGAAACTGTGTTGATGGGCAATTTATTATTGCGCAGTTTCAATATCCGGGAAAAAGTGAAAAGACACGATCCTGTATACGGAGATGTTGAAGATATCACTACGCCTGGCCGCTACATTGCTTATAAATGGGATGGCGCAAATATGAAGATTACTAATTTTGAGCCAGCCAATCAATTTATCAAAAGAGAATATAGAAAAGGCTGGGGCGAATTAACTCTGTAATGTTTGAAGCATTTCTCTCTTAACTGCTAAATCAAAATCTTCATTATTTGTTGGTTTACTGTCAGATTATTTAATGTTAGACAATTCCACAACTCTTTGAATCCGGCTGCTTTCAAATGCTGCAATAATTATTTTTACCACATCTTTTCCTTCTTCAGAAGTTACCGGCAAAGGCTGATGATTACGAATTGCTTCGTAAATGGAATTGTAATAATCATTGTAATTTCCCTGTTCTGAAGTTATATATTTTCTGATTACTTCACCGTTTTTTTCTGTGTGTAATAATCCTTTTTCTGATTCGGGTTCTGTACCCCAATCTCCTTTATTTGGAATAACTCCTTTCTGCAACATCGTTTCCTGCACATCAGTTTTTGCTTTGATAAAAGAACCTTTTAATCCGTGCAAAATGTATCCAGGCAAGGCTTCACGAACAACATAGCTCGCTTTTAAGCGCACCCTTAATTTTGGATAATACAACAGTAATTCAAAATAATCATCCACTTTTGATAAAGGTCTGATGATGCGGATATCGGCAAAAAGCTTTTCCGGCATTCCGAACAATTGCAAAGCCTGGTCAATTAAATGTGCTCCCAAGTCATACAAAATTCCGGCCCCTGCGCCGGGGGTTTCCTTGTGTTTTTTTGCACTCAATTCTTCGCGGAACCGATCAAAGTGCATTTCCACTTCTACTAATTCTCCCAACAAATTTTCAGATAAAACTTTTTTAATGGTTCTGTAATCGCTGTCGTAGCGACGGTTTTGATAAACCGATAAAACTTTATTTTCTTTTATTGCGAGTTCAGTTAATTCTTTTGCTTGTTTTACATCGATTGTAAAAGGCTTTTCGACAATGACGTGTTTGCCTGCCATCAACGCTTTCTTCGCATATTCATAATGCGTATAATTTGGTGTGTTTACAATTACCAATTCTATCAAATCATCTGCCAGCATGGCTTCCAGCGTTCCATATGCTTTTACATTTGGGTATTTTTCTTTTGCAATATTTTTCGTTCTTTCCCAAACAGCATAAAAATTAAAATGCGGATTAACATAGAGAAATGGGGAATGAAAAACCAATCCGCTCATTCCGAAAGAACATAATGCGGTGTTGATAGGAGTTGACATAATTTTTATTTATTTGCGGATAACTGATTAATTATTGGAGCGTAAATATTTTGTAAAAGAAAGTAATTTTTCTAAAAAAAGAAATGCGAATTTGACTTATTTGTTCTTTTACTGTATTTTTCATCCGATATAATAAAATTTCTTAAGCTTTCCTTTCCTTTGAATTTGTTTCTTTTAATATTTTATCTTCATTGATAATTTAAAATTATGAAACCTTTTCTTTTCATTTTTCTGATGTCAATAAATACACAAATCTTCTCTCAAATAAAATATCCTGGTACAAAAAAAGTTCTTCAGGAAGATAGTTATTTTGGAACTATTATTAATGATCCTTATCGCTGGCTTGAAAATGATAACAGTGCCGAGACAAAAGCCTGGGTGAAGGAAGAGAATAAAATAACGGAAGATTATCTATCTAACATTCCTTTTCGTGAGAAAGTAAAAGACAAACTCAAAGAATTGTGGAATTATACAAAGTACAGTTCTCCATTTAAAGAAGGTGATTATTATTATTTTTATAAAAATGATGGATTGCAAAATCAATCTGTATTATACCGTCAGAAAGGGTTAAAAGCGGTACCCGAAGTTTTTATTGACCCAAATGAAATGAGCAAAGACGGAACAGCAGCGATCGGAACTTTGACTTTTAGTAAAAATAATAAATACGCAGTTTATTTTGAAGCACAATCTGGAAGCGATTGGGAGGATGCGCACATAATGAATGTAAATGACAAAAGTTTATTGAAGGATGATTTGCATTTTATCAAGTTTAGCGACGCTTCATGGAAAGGTGATGACGGGTTTTTTTACAGCCGTTACCCCGTGCCTGATGAAACAAATAAACTAACTTCACAAAATCAATTTCATAAAATTTATTATCATAAAATTGGAACTCCGCAAAATGAAGATATATTAACTTATGAAGACAAAGAGCATCCTTTAAGAATAGTAAGCGCGGCACTTACAGAGGATGGACGTTTTTTGATCATCACAAAAAGTGAAGGAACGAGCGGTTCAGAATTGTGGGTGAAAGACATGAAAAATCAATCAGTAAAAAATGATTTTATTTTATTGATTAAAGGTTTTGATACCGAATCAAATTTCATTGATAATGATGGAGATAAATTATTAGTTCGTACAAATACAGATGCACCAAATTATAAAGTGGTTTCAATTGATCCTAAAAATCCCGGAGAAGAAAATTGGGAATCAATTATTCCACAAAGAAAAGAAATCCTGGAATCTGTGGAAAAAGCGGGAGGGAAATTATTTCTGTCTTATTTGCAGAATGCATCCAGCAGGGTTTATCAAACCGACTACAAAGGACATGGTGCGCAAGAAATACAATTGCCTGGAATCGGCACTGCAAGCGGATTTAGCGGACATCGCAAAGACGATGAAATCTTTTATTCTTATTCCTCCTTTGATTATCCAAATGCCATTTTCAGGTATGATATTGCAACCGGAAAATCAACTCTTTTTCGTAAAAGCGAAGTGAAAGTGAATACAGATAACTATCAAACATTACAATCATTTTGCTTCAGCAAAGACGGCACAAAAATTCCCATGTTTATAACCTATAAAAAAGGATTGAAATTAGATGGAAACAATCCTGTATTAATGTATGGTTACGGCGGATTTAATATTGCTATGACACCCGGATTTTCTATTTCGAACGCATTTTTTCTGGAGCAAGGTGGTGTGTATGTTGAAGTGAATTTAAGAGGCGGAAGTGAATATGGCGAAGCATGGCACAAAGACGGAATGTTGGAAAACAAACAAAATGTTTTTGATGATTTTATTGCTGCGGCAGAATTTCTAATTGATAAAAAATATACGAATTCCAACAGGTTAGCTATGCGCGGAGGTAGTAACGGAGGATTATTAATTGGCGCGGTTATGACACAACGACCTGAACTTTTTAAGGTGGCGATTCCTCAGGTTGGTGTGATGGATATGTTGCGCTATCACAAATTTACAATCGGTTGGGCCTGGGCAACAGAATATGGAAGAAGTGATAATCAAAAAGATTTTGAAAACTTAATTAAATTTTCACCTTTGCAAAATTTAAAAAAAGGAGTAAAATATCCGGCTACTTTAATTACCACCGCCGATCACGATGACAGAGTAGTGCCTGCGCACAGTTTCAAATTTGCAGCTACCTTACAGGCAAAAAATGACGGTACAAATCCAACTTTAATTC
>JBEPVG010000164.1:0-5350 GCA_041691175.1 Chitinophagaceae bacterium | reverse complement strand
TGTCCGGGCCGCTTGGCCTGAAACCTCAGGCAAATATCCATCTGCGGTGAAATGCCGATAGACAACCGGTTTGACCTCCATGTTTCCGTCGCTTCCTTTGGAAAAGCGAAGTCCGGAGCAGGTTTAAATTGAATCGTTAATTCGGTAGATTTGTCGTGGAGGCGTTTTCCGGTGCGCACATAAAACGGAACACCTTCCCAGCGCCAGTTATCAATATAAAATTTTACTGCCGCAAAAGTTTCAACATTCGAATTTGGAGCTACGCCAGTTTCTTCTTTATAACCCGGCACTTTTTCTCCCTGCATCCAGCCAGACCCATATTGACCCCGCGCTGCAAAATCCTGAACCTGCTCTTTCGGAATTCGCCTGATCGCGTTTAAAACATCTACTTTTTTATTTCTGATTTCATTGGCATCAAAAGAAACCGGAGCTTCCATGGTAATCATGCAAAGCAGTTGCAGAATATGGTTTTGAATCATGTCTCTTAATGCACCGGAAGTTTCATAATATCCTCCTCGTCCTTCCAGGCCAACAGTTTCAGCCGCAGTTATCTGTACATGATCAATGTAATGCCGGTTCCATAAAGGCTCAAATAATGCATTCGCAAAACGCAAAGCAAGAATATTTTGCACAGTTTCTTTTCCGAGATAATGATCAATCCGGTAAATCTGTTCTTCATCAAAATATTCGCTCAGCATTTTATTCATTGACACGGCGCTTTCCAAATCATGGCCAAATGGTTTTTCGACCACGATGCGCGAACATTTCGTATCGTGGCAAACTTCCATACTGCCAATATGTTTTACAATTTCCGGAACTAATTGCGGTGCGACGGCCATATAAAAAACAACCGTAGGATGAACACCGGCCTCGGCTTCTTTCTCCTTTGCAATTTTTGCCAGTTTATCATAAGCTTTCCCATCATTTACATCCATCTGAAGGTAACTTACGTGTTTTGAAAATGCCTGCCATTTCCCGTCAGAATCTTTTATCCTGGAAAAATTATCAATCCCTTCTTTTAGATGTTTTTTATAATCTACATCGGAATAAGGAGAACGTGCAATACCTACAATACTAAAATGATCCGGCATCGCATTATCCAAAAAAAGATTGTACAATGCGGGATTTAACTTTCTGTAATTCAGATCGCCACTGCCACCAAAGATAAAAATAACGGTTGGCGGTAATTTTTTATAATCTAACATTTATGTTATTTATTTAAAGCTTTTTTATTTGAAAGGGAAATTGAAATATTAATTATTTATTCGTTTACTGTTAATATTGTGCTCGTTGTTTATTCCCATTCTGTGTGAAAAATTCCTTCTTCATCAATTCTTTGATAGGTATGAGCGCCAAAAAAATCGCGTTGCGCCTGAACTAAATTTGTGGGTAATAAACTTCTGCGATAAGCATTATAATAATTTAGCGAAGCCATCAATCCGGCACATGGATAATTATTTCCGGCGGCCAACGATACAATTTTTTGAAGCGCCGGTTCTTTTTCCTGAAGCAATTCGGCAATTTCTTTATCAAGCAATAAATTTTTTAAATCAGCATTTTTATAAGCAATTTTGAAATTGCCTAATAATGCAGAACGGATAATACATCCGCCGCGCCAAACATCGACCACTTTTGGCAGCGGGATATCCATTTTTAATTCTGAAGAAGCTGTTGTAATCATTGCCAGGCCTTGCGCATAACTGATGATCGTTGCAAAATATAATGCATCATGAAGCAGATTCACAAATTCTTCCTTCTCTACTTCAATCTTTTTAAGTGAAGTGCGATACAATTTCTGCGCTTCCTTTCTTTCATCAACCAGCGAAGAAAGATTGCGCATCATTACAGCCGCGTCTATTGTTGGTATTGGCATCGGAAGATCAAGCCCTTCCTGCGAGGTCCATTTTCCAGTTCCTTTCGCGCCGGCTTTATCCAAAATCATATCCACCAGATAATTTTTGGTTTTGTCATCTTTCTTTTGAAAAATAATTGCCGTGATTTCTAATAAGAAAGATTGCATTTCGCCACTATTCCATTGTTTAAAAACCTCATGCAGCTCTTCATTTGAAAGCTGCAAACCATGATGCATTAAATCATAACATTCACTAATCAGTTCCATGATCGCATACTCAATACCGTTATGCACCATTTTTACGTAATGCCCTGCAGCGCCATGTCCTAAGTAGGCAACGCAAGGTTCGGAATTTACCTTTGCCGCCACAGCTTCCAATATAGGTGCCACTTCTTTGTAGGCTTCTTTATCGCCGCCAGGCATTATGCTTGGGCCTCTCCGCGCGCCTTCTTCGCCACCGGAAATTCCGATTCCCATAAAATGAAAACCGATGTTTTTTAATTCATTTATTCTTCTTAAAGTGTCTGTATAATGAGAATTGCCGCCGTCAATAATAATATCGCCTTTTTGTAACAAAGGTTTCAAATCATGGATCACACTATCTACCGGGTTTCCTGCCGGCACAAGCATCATTAATTTTCTGGGCGTTTTTAATTGCGCAATCATTTCCTCTAAAGTATTTACGCCTTTCACGTTTGTACCTTTCGTAGCCGATGCTTCAAGGGATTTAGTCTTTTCCGGATTTTTATCATAACCGATTACAGAGAACCCATGATCAGCCATATTCAGCAACAAGTTGCTTCCCATTACACCAAGCCCGATCATCCCAAAATCGTATTTATTTTCTTGCATAAAAAATTTATTTAAGTATGTAAAATTAACGAAAATGCATTTGCTATGAGCATACAGCTTTGAGTTTTCATCCCTACCTTTGTTTTATGAAAAAGAAAATAATCATCTATTCAGTTTTCTTTGTACTCCTCATTTCTACGTTTTATCTTTTACTTTCTTTTACAAAAGGTTTTTTTGAGGTAAAGCTTCCACTGATGAGCTATGTACAGGATTTTTCATTTACTGATCAAAACGGGCAAACAGTAACTCAAAAAAATATTGATGGAAAAGTGTATGTTACCAATTATTTTTTTACAACTTGCAAAGGCATTTGCCCAAAAATGAATTTCAATTTAAAAGGCGTTTATGACCAATTTAAAAATGATAAAGATTTCGCCATTATTTCACACTCTTCCATGCCCGAAACTGATTCTGTTCCTTTGTTGAAAGCTTACGAAGAAAAAATGATTGGTAGTAATCCACATAACGTCGCTAAATGGTATTTTGTTACAGGAAGTAAAGATTCATTGTATAAAATGGCACGCCAAAGTTACCTGCTGGACAACGATAAAAACAACAGCGTTAATATCGCGGAAGCCTTTATTCACACACAGTTTTTTGCCTTGGTTGATAAACAAAAAAGAGTGCGTGGAATTTATGACGGATTGAAACCAGCCGAGATTTCGAGATTGGAAAAAGATATTTCAACTCTGTTGAAAGAAAAAGATTCTTAAGTTTTTTTTGTTACGTCATTTTACGCCGTTAACCAAAAAAGATCTGGAGTAAACCAACAATTTTAAAGATTTGTAAACATCTTTTTTTATTGAACTATAAAAACAGAGCGAATCATTTTTGATAATGATAATAACAGGAGAAAATTATGATTGACGTTTCAGTAATTTTATAAATCAATCTATGTTCCTGATCAATACGCCTGCTCCAAAATCCTTTAAATTGATGTTTAAGAGGTTCAGGTTTTCCTAAACCAGCAAAAGGATTTCTTAAAATATCTCTGATCAGATCACCAATACGTAAGGCTGTTTTTCTATCTGTTTCAATCCAATATTTGTATTCCTCAAACGCTTTTGGAACGAACTCAATATTTCTCATATTAAATCTTTCGCCTTTACCATAATCGTTTGTTTCTTTGAATTATATTCTTCGATTCTTTCCATTAATTCCTGAGAATAGCCTGGATCATTAAAAATATATTCCGTTATATCTGCAGGCTGAATCGTGATTTCAACGTTTTTATGAGGGAACATGGTCTTAATACTTTCTATAATATCATTAGAAAGATTATCAGTATTAATGCGAATAGTTTCCATATTTTAAAATTTATTCAAAAATTAATCAGGCTAAGAATTTAACATGTAAGATAAATTATTATTAGCTGCAAAAAGTCATTTCTAATTTTTCTCAATAAATTTCACAATGTTCTCAACCAAAATTTTATCAATCGGTAATGATCCATCAGTGTAAGTCTCGTTTTGATTAACACAATCTTTACCGGCATTTTTTAAAGTATGCGACATGTTTGGAATAATGTCTAAAACACTTTTTTTATTGCCGTGATGGAGATTATTGGCGTCTTCAATTTTTACCTGGATGTCACACCCGCCCTGAAGAATTAAGACAGGGCAATTCAATTTTTTAATTTCCATTTCCGGAGAATATTTTAACCAGGAAATCATGTAAGGTTGAATAGATTTTCTAAAAAGTGGCGACAACGTTTCCGGAAAATCTTTTACTTCTTTACCGTGTTTTAGCTGATTAAAAATCCGGGGAATTTGTTGCTTTACTGAATCAGGCAACGGTTGGTTTTGAAATTGTTCTTCTAAAATAACATCAATT
The DNA here is from genome assembly GCA_041691175.1 of Chitinophagaceae bacterium. Lineage (GTDB taxonomy): Bacteria > Bacteroidota > Bacteroidia > Chitinophagales > Chitinophagaceae > Ginsengibacter. Next base: position 813 of record JBEPVG010000164.1, on the reverse strand, counting down.
GGTCTTCCGGCTCCTGCAATAGAAATATATCCTTTGACTTCCTTTTTTTGTGAAGCAAGCATTCCTATTAACGAGCCTTCACTGTGGCCAATAAAATAAATGTTTTTATAACCAAGTGTATCATGTAAATAATCAAAAACATTTTCAGCATCTTTTACATAATCTTCAAAAACCAAATCACCTTCTTTAAAATTGGCAACCGCACTTTTAGCAATTCCACGTTTATCATAACGAAACGAGGCAATATTTTGTGAATCCAATGAACGAGCTAAGAGTTTGTATTCATTTGTTGGAGGAGTTATCGTGCTGTTTCCATTTCTGTCTGTAGGACCTGAACCTGCTATAATAATCCCAATTCTTTGTTGATTATTTTTTGATAATAACGTTCCATAAAGTTTGCTTCCTCCGGCAGAAGTAATTGAAATTTCTTTTTCATTTGGGTAAACAGAAACTGCTTTTCCGGTCTCCTTATTTGCTGTTGTTCTTGAAAAATTTAAAGGAATCTCATGCATCCCTTGATTCCATAAACCCGAAATAGAATCGTTATTTATAAAAGCTCCGCGATACGCACCGGCAATCATTTTTATTTCCAAATGAACGCTGTCTCCGGCTACATTAATGGCGCTGAAAGGAAGGCCATTTGCATTTTGTTTTGGACTATCCCATTTACCGGTGATGTTTCCTGAATCATCTTTTATAAAATGAAAAAGAATCGGAAGCTGCATTTCGTTAACATCAATGCTTCCTGTCCAGTTACCTATTAAATTCTGGGCAAATAAAGTGGGACCTATAAAAATTAGAATTGAAATAAAC
>JBEPVG010000163.1:0-5351 GCA_041691175.1 Chitinophagaceae bacterium | reverse complement strand
GGGATTGGATCCTAAAACGTCCGAATTAAATAAATGGAACCAGGTATGGGATGCGCCAAACGTATTCGTAACCGACGGATCTTTTATGGTTTCTGCGAATTGTGTTAATCCCTCATTGACCTACATGGCAATGACCGCAAGGGCTGTGGATTATGCTGTGAGCGAATTGAAGAAAAGGAATATTTAATTGGGGGGACCGTTTTTTTAAAATTCATTTTTTCATTTTTTAAAAGTATAAATATGGAAGATCAAAAAGACAAAAAGATTTTAAATGCATCGCGTAGAGAATTTCTAAAAAATACAGCGATAACCGCTGCAGGATTTATGATCGTTCCACGTCACGTGTTGGGCAGAGGATTTATTGCACCAAGTGATAAATTAAACATTGCCAGTATTGGTGTTGGTGGAAAGGGAGAAAGCGACATAGCCAACTTTTTTAAAAGTGGCAAAGCCAATATTGCTTATTTGTGTGATGTGGATGACAGGCGGGCCGCAACGACCGTTAATAATTTTCCCAAAGCTAAATATTATAAAGATTGGAGAGAGATGCTTGATAAAGAGCATAAAAACTTTGATGCCGTGTCAGTTTCAACACCAGATCATACCCACGCGGTTGCAGCCTATTCTGCTATGCAACTTGGCAAACATGTGTATGTTCAAAAACCTTTGACCCACGATGTATATGAAGCGCGCATGTTAACCAAAGCAGCTAAAAAATATAAAGTAGTAACTCAAATGGGCAACCAGGGTGCTTCAGGAGATGGAGTTCGACAATTAATGGAATGGTATGATGCAGGAATAATTGGAGATGTTCATACCGTTTATTGTTGGACAGACAGACCTGTTTGGCCGCAAGGAATTCCAAGGCCTACTGCAGCAACTCCGATACCAAAAGAATTAGATTGGAACTTATGGTTGGGCACAGCACCTGAAAAAAATTACTTTGATAACCTGGTTCCGTTCAACTGGCGCGGATGGTGGGATTATGGAACAGGTGCTTTAGGCGATATGGGATGTCATATTGTGCAGCCCGCATTTGCAGTACTGGATCTGAAATATATTAATTCCGTGCAGGCAAGCGTAGGAAGTGTTTATGTAGGAGAGTTTCAAAGAGGATACTTCCCTGAAAGTTGCCCTCCATCGAGCCATGTAATTATGAAATTTCCAAAGACTGAAAAAACCAAAGGGGCTGTCGAAGTTCATTGGATGGACGGGGGCATACAACCTGAAAGGCCTGAAGAATTAGGACCTAACGAAACATTCGGTGATGGTGGAAATGGTACTTATTTTATCGGCACAAAAGGTAGCATGATGTGTGGCACTTATGGGGCTGATCCAAAATTACTTCCTACCTCAAAAACAAATGAAGTAAAAGTTCCTCAAAAATATCCGCGCATTCCAATGGGAGCCGATGGTCATTATGCTCAATGGGTTGAAGGCGCCATCGCAGGATATGGTAAAACAAAGATGGATAGTGATTTTGAGGTTGCCGGACCATTAACGGAAGCGTTGTTAATGAGCAATCTCGCTATCAGGGGATTTGATATTAGAAAAGCCCGGGCTAGTGGAAAAGGTTTCGATTATCCGGCCCGCTATGTAGAACTTTTGTGGAATAATGATGATATGAAGGTTACTAATATCGATGAAGTAAATCAATTTATTAAACGGGATTACAGAGAGGGATTTGGAGTAAATTATCAGGTGTAAATTTTAAAATTAAAAAATTATGAACAGAAGAGATGCAGTGCAATATATATCGCTCCTTTTGGGAGGAACTTTAGTGGGAAGTAATGTTTTTTTATCTGGATGCAAAAGTAAAACAGGTGTATCTATGGTTTTTTCGGAAGCCGATATTTCGTTGCTTAATGAAATTGCTGATACCATTTTACCCACCACCAAAACTCCTGGTGCCAAAGCGGCTAAGGTTGGAGAATTTATGACCGTGATGGTCAATGATTGCTATGAAGCACCCGATCAAAAAATATTTCATGAAGGAATAGCTAAACTCGATGACGCGTCTAACAATAAAAATGGAAAATCATTTATGGAAAGCACGCCTCAGCAGCGGCACGACCTGTTAGTAGCACTGGATAAAAAAGTGAAGGATTACAACGAGAAAATTAATGTGTATGTTGAGGGATTAACCACAGAGCAAAGAACCGCGATGGCATTGCAAAAAGATATTACCGGTGAAGACCCATTGGCTGATAAGAGACGTCAAAATCCTGATTATTATTTCCAGATGATGAAAGAGCTTACTATGCTTGGATATTTTACTTCAAAAATCGGGTGTACAGAGGCCCGGAGATACTTTGAAACACCTGGAAAATTTGAGGGCGATATCCCTTATAAAAAAGGGGATAAAGCATTTGCCTGATCCGGGTTTAAAAAATGTTTTATAGTAAACGAAGAAATAATTGGAATTTCAATTCTTCCAAATCAGTTGGATGAAGAATCACTTTTTTCTTCGTCGTTAAAATTATTTTTAAAGAAGGTTTCTTGTGTATTCAAATTTGATTTAAGATCATCTAATTTTTTTTGAACATCGCCTGTATCAAGCGTCAACGTTGCTTTTGAGCTAATTACTTTCACTAATTTAATATTAGCAGAAGCAATTAATTCCTGAGTTTTTACGAAAAGGCTATTAACTTCACTTTTTGATTTTAATGGTTGAAACTGGTTATTTCTGTAAGAAAGAAAAGTGTTCAAAAACTGTATCGCCTTATTATAATCAGAAACCGCTGAATTATATAAATCCATATCTGTGCCCTGGTTGATTATTTCAATTTCTAATTGGGTCCGTTTTAATTTTGTGTCAATTTTTGATGACGGCCAGCCAACGCTTTTAATCCTGGAAACAGAAGATAGATATTGCGCCAGCCGGTCTATATTTTTATAAGATTCGATCGAATCTTTATAATTGAAAAATCGTTTTGGATCTCTTTCATTAAAATTTCCATTTACAAATTCTTTATAGGTAATCGGGTAAATTAAAAATTGAAACATCGGGTCAAATGGAAGATGAGTTTGAATAAAATATTCCGGTGCAATCTGAAAATAATTATTTCGAATTTCATTAATAAAACTTCCATTTCTGATATAACCCGCATCCCAGGTTGGGTCATAAAATTTCCACTGATTATTTACAAACGCGGCACACCAAACGTGCGGCGTTCTATCTATTGATCCATTTTGTTTTGTAAATCCTTCAATAGCAAAAGAAGGAATATTGCATTTTAAACAGAGGTCATTAAAAATCGCGGCGAAATTTTCACAAACACCTTTTTTCCTTCTTAATGCAAATGTTACGCGCTCCTCATTGTCTTCGTCTAAAATAACATAATGTATGCTGTCGGCATCATATTTTATATTTGATGTTACCCATTTATAAATCGCTGCAATTTTTTTATCAGCAGATATAAAATGTTTATTGATAAATGCTGAAATGGCGGTAGTGGTAGTGGTTTCAGAGGAAGGAATATTTGCGTAAATATTTTCGAACTGTAAATTGTCTTGTGCAAACCCATTTTGATAACCTCCAAAAAAGATTGTAAAAAACAGAAAGAATTTCATTTCCTAAAGTTAGAAATTCGTTTTCAAATCATTTTATAAAAAGCAATTTCCCAAAATGAATAACAATTTGTATTGAGTAAAAGAACAAATAAGGAAGAATTTGCTTTTGCTATTATTTTTTTTCAAAAGAAAAAATCGTTAACAAAATCTTAGCTCCTTTTCATTAATCTTTCTTTTCCTTTTTGTTTCTCATAATTGTGACGGCTGAAAAATCCGGCGCCAAAAAATATGAAAAATAAAATTCTACTTATCATTTCTGTACTTATTTCAAGTTTCAGTTTTGCACAAACAACTCCTTCTTTTGGCGTAAAAGCGGGCGTCTTATCTTCAGGCATGCGCGGCGATGCGGTTGATAATTTTAAAAATATTCTGGATTTTACAAATGGAAAAATTACCACAAAAGATTACACCGGTTTTTTTGCCGGAGGATATGGAAATATTCCTTTAACCGAAAACTTTTCTTTTGAGCCAGGAATTTATTACTCTTTGAAAGGCTATGAATTAGATGGCTCTTTAAGTTTGAAAGGCCTTGATTTTTTAGGTGCAAATGCAAAAGCAATTTTGCAATCACAGTATGTTGATATTCCTGTTTTATTGAAAGGTAATTTTGGTGGTTTTCAAATTTTTGCCGGACCTCAAATTTCATATCTCGCTTCGGCAAATTTAAAAACTACCGCAGGTGTTTTGGGAATTAATTTGCTGAACAAAACGATGGATGCAACTTCACAATTTAATCGCTGGGATGTAGGAGTGACGGGTGGTATTGGCTATCAATTTACAAACGGACTGAACATTTCTGCTTCGTATGATTATGGTTTATCAAGAGCGGATGCCAATCATAATGTAAATGCTTATAACCGTGCAATTAAAGTTGGAATTGGCATTAGCTTTTAATTGTAAAACAAAAATCCCAGAAATTCTTCCGGGATTTTTGTCTGTTTTTTTACAGAACAGTTTTATCGTTTTCCGGTTGATTGAAATATTCAAAAATAATTTTCGCTTTTGATTTTCCAATCTTTTCTTCAATAATTTCTTCCGGAAGTTCTTTAATTTTTTTTACAGATTTGAATTTTTTCAATAAGATATCTGCTGTATTTTTTCCAATACCTTTTATCATTTCCAGTTCATTTACAAATGTGCCCCGGCTTCTTTGATTTCTATGAAATGTAATTCCAAATCGATGAACCTCATCTCTCACGCGCCTGATCAATTTTAAACTTTCGCTGTCCCATGGAAGCTTGATGGACTCCTTATCTCCGGGAAAAAAAATTTCTTCTTCATTTTTTGCAAGTCCAACTACCGTTGCTTTTCCCATCATTCCTATTTCTTCTAATCCTTCTAAAGCTGCGCTCAGCTGGCCCTTGCCACCATCTATAATAATCAATTGAGGCAGCGGAAGTTCATCTTTCAACAATCTTTTATATCTTCTTGACACCACTTCTTTCATGCTTGCAAAATCATTAATCCCGCTGACAGTTTTAATATTATACCTTCTATATTCATTTTTATCTGGCAATCCATTTTTAAAATAGACCATCGCCGCCACAGGGAAGCTTCCCTGGAAATTAGAGTTATCAAAACATTCAATGTGATCCGGCAGGGAAGGGAGATGTAAATCTTTTTGCAACTGAACCAGCACGTCGGTCTTTTCTTTTTCGGTTTTTCCTTCGAGCCGCAACATTTTTTTTCGCCTCATTTCTTCCATAAAATAATTTACATTTTTCTCTGAAAGATCGAGCAACTTTTTTTTATCACCACCTTTTGGAATCGTATAAATT
>JBEPVG010000162.1:0-5374 GCA_041691175.1 Chitinophagaceae bacterium | reverse complement strand
TTACAAAAATGCCACGGTTACTGCGTGGAATAATTCCGTAATGGATTACTTTTTCATCAGCATAACTCAGCTTTAAATTCGCTGCTTTTATCGGGTCAATATCGCCAATTAAATCAGCGACACTTACATCAGGAGTTGCCAATTTTTCTCCATAACGATCTTTACGATGAAGCCAGGTAATTGGTGTTTCATCACCTTTTTCCTTTACCAGATCACGGGCATATTTGCTCAAAGGTTTAAACGGATCGTCATTCACCTCACTGCCTTCAACCACCGGAATGTATTCATCCAGCAGATCAATCATTTGGCGCGCCATACGGGTTTTCGCTTGTCCCCGCAAACCTAAAAATAAAATATTATGTCGCGATAATAAAGCTCTTTCGGTATCAGGAATTACAGAATCTTCATAACCGATAATACCCGGAAAAGTAATTTCTTTTTTTCCAATTTTTTTTATCAAATTATCCCGTAATTCTTCTTTGATGGATTTTGGTTTGTAATTAATTTCTTTTAGTTCGCCTAAGGTTTTTATATTTTGTATGTTCATTTTTATTTTTCTTGATGTTTGCGCTAAATATTTTTTTTGTATATCAGGAGAAAACGAAGTCAGCTCTTCGATAAAATCGAATGCTTTTTATTATCTGTATAAACTTCTAAAGAATAAAAAAGTGCAGTTGCAACAATAACATTTTCAGCAACAGACATTTTGTATGAAAAAGAATTTTTCCAATGCATTTAATATAGTTTCCACTTCGTTGCCCTGTATTCTTACAATATGTTCTTTCATTTCCATTTTTTATTGAAGTTACAAACTTATTTAAATCAATATTTCAACAAAACCTACTAAACTAGCTAAACAGAATAATTCATTATTCTAATAATCTTTTCCGGCCTTACTCAATAAACCGTTTTCCTTTTCCCGCTTTCAAAATCTTTAAAAATAAATGCGCCCAATCTGTCGAGCGAAGCGAAGAAAGCTTTGCCATTATTGGTCTCTGTAAATTCTGTTACGAATCGTTGCAGATAAGGATCGCTGGCAATCATAAAAGTCGTGATAGGAATTTTTAATTTTTTGCATTGCGCCGCAAGATTCATACAACGGCTTAGAATTCTTCTGTCAACACCAAAACTGTTTTTATAATAACGTTTTCCAATTTTCAGACAGGTAGGTTTTCCGTCTGTTATCATAAAAATTTGCTTGTTCGGATTTTTTCTTCTGCGCAAAATGTCCATTGCCAGTTCAAGTCCTGCAACAGTATTTGTATGATAAGGACCAACCTGCAGATAGGGAAGGTCTTTAATTTCAACGCTCCATGCATCGTTTCCAAAAACAACAATATCAATCGTGTCTTTCGGATATTTTGTAGTAATTAATTCGCTCAAAGCCATAGCCACTTTTTTTGCCGGAGTGATTCTGTCTTCGCCATATAAAATCATGCTGTGTGAAATGTCAATCATCAATACGGTAGAAGTTTGGGCTTTAAAATCGGTTTCGCGAATTTCCAAATCGTCTTCTCCCATCATAAAACTTTCAACTCCATGATTGATTTGTGCATTGCGAATAGATTCTGTAAAATCAATTTGTTCCAAAGTATCTCCAAATTGAAAGGGCCTGGTTTCAGGATTTATCTCATCGCCATTTCCCGGTTTGAAGGTATTGTGATTCCCGGATTTCGTTTTCTTTAATTTGCCAAAGATCTCTTCCAGACTGCGCTTACGGATTCCCTGTTCAGTTTTTGGGGTAATTTTTATTTCTCCTTTTTGTTTATTTTCATCAATATATCCTTTGTCTTTTAAATCTTCAATAAAATCGCCCATGCCATATTCGTTATTAGTCAGATTATATTGTTTATCCAATTCTGTAAGCCAACTCAATGCTTCAGCCACATCGCCACTCGTGTAAGTAAGCAACTGCATAAAAATATCCAACAGATTTTGAAAAGGTGATTTATTATTTTCACTCGGGTCGTATTTTGAAAAATGATGTATGCGCATGATTTATATTGATTACTGATCTTTGGTTATCACAAAAATGAGTAGATTTTATCTAAATAGAAATACTGTTTATTTCTTTGTTTACTACAATTTTACAATTCTAAATTCAGAATTCTTTCCGCAAGTTACTGCACAATCTTTTTGCCAAATGCCACCTATTGTTAAAAATAAAAAATCCCGGCTCTGCTTCGAACCGGGATTTTTCAGAATAAAAATCTAATCGCTTTTTACGGTTTATCTCTCACCTGGGTATCTTGATGCGGTTTCGGAATTATATTGATCACCGGTTTTTGATTTTCAGGAGAAATTACCTGCGCCGGTTTTGTAAAGTATTGTTCCATTCCCTGAATTTGTTGCAAAGTTTGTTGCACAAGCTGATTTTCGTAAGCCAGATTTGCCTGCTGATTATCATTAAGACTGTTGAAATACATAACCTGTTGCTCCAGGTCGGCACGCAATGCATCAGAAACTTTTTTGGCTAAAACTGTATCACCGGCTCTGTAAGCTGCCAATAAAAATTGGGCAGAAATCTGGTCCTGTTGTTGCCTGCGCGAAGCCATTCCATACGGGAAATTTTGCTGCAACATATTTTTATCGCATTTTTCAAGAAGATCTCTTGCTTCAGATAGTTTTCCGTGCTCAGCAAGATCCATGGCCACCTGCGAATATTGCATCCGTAAGGTATTCAAATGGCGGCGGTTTTCTTCGTCGAAATAAACGCCTGGAACATTTGCATTTCCAAATCCAAATTTTTTCATCATCGCGTTATATGCCCAGTCTTCATTCACTTGCGCATTTTTTACGGGAACCAATCTATAAGTCAATCCATCCGTTCTTAAATATTGCTGAAAACCTAAATCAGCGTAAGGCGATGTAAAATAAATCGGGCGTTTCCAATTGTTGGCGGCAATAATATTAAGAATAGCGCTTTCATTTTTCATCAGCGCATTTTTCGGAATGGTAAAATCAATTTCACTTAGCACAGTATCAGTTGGATTTACCGTTCCATTTTGCCTTACAAGGTTTGTATCTACCGGAACTTTTACATTTTTTGTAGGAAAAATATTTAGAAAATCTGACCCATTCTGATACATTCTTGTCGGATCATTGCTTCCGGCATAATCTTTCATCATGGTAAAAAGATCCATGGGTTTGCTCTCATCTACTTTTGCTCCGGGCAAATCAGGAAAATAATAAATGGCGTCCCGGTTGCTTCCTATGATTTGATCGGGACTCCAGATAACCGGTATGGGCGCGCTCTTATTTACCGCATAACGAAGTTGATTGATATACCAATCCGTTCCCATCAAGCTGGAATTAATTACCCTAATATCTCTTCTGATTCCCAAAACTTCCTGGTCGAACCAGAGCGGGTAAGTATCGTTATCTCCAAATGTGATCAGGATCGCATTCGGCGCACAACTTTGCAAATAATCTACCGCAATATCTCTTGCCAAAACTTTATGACTTCTATCGTGATCATTCCATTCCTGGCCAGCCATCAACACTGGAACAGCGAGCAAACACAAGCCTCCGGCAACATAATTGGCCATTCTGCTATTCATATATTTTTCAAAAAGTTCTTTCACATACATAACCCCCAGTCCGATCCAGATTGCGAAAGCATAGAAAGAACCCACATAAGCATAATCCCTTTCACGAGGCTGATTCCCTGCCTGGTTCAGATAAAAAACAATTGCAATTCCTGTAAAGAAAAATAATAAACCGGCTACTAAAGTATCACCTTTATCTTTTTTATATTGATAAACCAATCCCAGGATTCCAAGAATCAAAGGCAAACAAAATAATTTATTATTGGCTTTGTTATGTTTTAGCGTATCAGGCATTTTACTTTGATCGCCAAGCCGCGCTGTATCCCAGAATGAAATTCCGGTAAGCCAGTTTCCATCACGCACATTTCCCATATCTATTCCCTGGAGATCATTTTGTTTTCCGGCAAAATTCCACATGAAATAACGTAAATACATCCAATTGAGTTGGTAACCAAAGAAGAAGCTGATGTTATCAGCCATCGTAGGTTTGCTATAATATTTCCCCGTTTTCGGATCTTTTCCTATTCCTGCAAAGTTTGCATAATAATCTGCGTGTCCCTGGTCATTACTATTATCCCACATTCTTGGAAAAAAATGAACATCAGCCGGATCATAAACAGTTTCTATTTTCTTTCCTTTCTTTTCATATTTATGAGTTCCTTTTACATAAGTATCTATATATTTTTGATCTGTAGGTTCGTCGGTAAAATCCTGGCCTTTCAAAATGGGCCAATCTCCATATTGTTCGCGGCTTAAATATCCTTCAAGACTCAATGGATTATCCACATTAAACATATCTATTGCCGGATCGGCAAGAGAACGGATCATGGTAGTAAAATAAGTAGAGAAACCAAGAATTACAAATGCAAAACTCCACATAGCTAGTCTTAAAAAATTCCAATCTTTTTTCTTTGCCAGCTTGAGTAAAAGAAAGATAATGAATGCGAGCAATACAAAGAAAAAAGTAAATCCTGTAAAGAAAGAAGCGCCAAAACTATTGGTAAATAAAATATCAAAATCAGATGCCAGTTTTATCGTCCATTGAATCATCGGAACCTGCACAATTCCTGTAATAACACACGCCGCAACAAAAGCCCATACAGTTCGCCATTTGGTTACTTTATAGCGTTTGAAATAATAAAGCATTACAATAGCAGGAATAGTAAGAATTGGTAATAAATGAACGCCTACTGACAGACCAATCAGGTAGAAAATTAATATGAGCCATTTATCAGCTGGTGTAAAATTTCCTTTAACCCCATTTGCTTTTTCAATGGTCACTGCGTGTTCCCATTTTAGCGCAGCCCAAAAAACGATAGCAGTAAAAAAAGAGGAACTTGCGTATACTTCACTTTCAACCGCACTATACCAAAATGAATCACTAAAAGTATAGGCCAGGGCGCCCACAACGCCTGCCGCCATAACTGTAAAAATCTGGTTATTGGAAAGTGGATTAATATTATTCTTTTCATAGATTTTCCGGGCAAAATGTGTAATGCTCCAGAATAAAAACAAAATTGTGAATCCGCTCATCAACGCACTCATACTATTAAGCGCAACAATCGCTGTGTTTGGATTTGAAAAAGGCGCCATAAAAAGCCTGCCAATTAAAATAAATAACGGCGCTCCAGGTGGATGTGGAACCTGAAGTTTGTAAGCGCTGGAAGCAAACTCACCGCAGTCCCAAAAACTGCCCGTGGCTTCCATAGTAGATAAATAAACGAAACAGGCAATAATGCATATAACCCACCCTGAAATGATGATCATACCATAAAAGCTCATGATACTGGATTGTGATAAACAGGGGCAAATATAAAGCTATGATT
>JBEPVG010000161.1:0-5403 GCA_041691175.1 Chitinophagaceae bacterium | reverse complement strand
GTTTGAAACACTTCGAGTGGGAGATTCTTATTTTCTTCATCCACCAAATCATTTTCACAGATAAGACCCAAATAAGTTTCTTCAGAAATTACTGGAAGATGAGTGGATTTAGTATCATTCATTAATTGTAAAGCGGCCGCCACTGTATCAGTTAAATGCAATGAGGGAAATATATTATCAGCAAGCTGCAGGGTTGTCATTTCTTTCATTTATATTTTACTGCAATACCTTTCATTTATAACAAAGACAACAGAAATCAATGAATCGTTGCAGCAGGTATTTTTAATTTTGAAAGAAATGCGGCAAGAATCCTGTTGAATTCGTGAGGCACTTCCATCATCGGAGCATGGCCGCATTTATCAATAAAATGCAATTCACTGTTGGGGATCAGTTTATTAAATTCTTTTGCTACGAAAGGCGGAGTAATCGTATCGTTATTTCCCCAGATGAGACAGGTAGGCTGTTTTATCTGGTTCAATTCGTCGCCCAGGTTATTTCTTATCGCGGATTTTGCCAGCGAAATAATTTTTATTACTTTAATTCGGTTGTTTGTGATTTCAAAACATTCATCTACCAATTCATCTGTTGCCATTGCCGGATCATAAAAAGTAAGTTGCGTTTTTTTACGGATATATTCTTTATCACCGCGCTTTGGATAACTGTCGCCCATTCCGTTTTCAAACAATCCCGAACTTCCGGTTAATATCAATGATTTTACTCTTTCAGGATTTTTTAAAACATAAACAAGAGCCACATGACCGCCTAAAGAGTTTCCCAGCAAATGAATGTGGTCATAATCGCGAAATTCAATAAATCTTTTTACAAATTTTTGTAATCCGCCGACTGTTGTATGCAAAAGATCGAGGTCGAAAAGTGGAAGTAGCGGTACAATTACTCTATTGGTTTTCTTAAAAAAATCGACAAGATGCGAAAAATTGCTTAATGCTCCAAAGAGCCCGTGCAGCATTAACAGTGGTTCTCCTTCTCCTTCTTCTATAAATTTAAATTTCCCTTCTTGTCTTAATTGATATTCCATGTGTGAGTAAATACAGCAATTTTTTATGCCGGTGAATTATTGCTAAAATAAATGTTTCTGTTGAAAAAGACAGCTAAATAATATTTTGAAGAAATTTTAAACCGCTAATCTATGGCTCAAAGTTTCAAAAAAAGATTGAAGTTGTATAAATAAATCTTTGAAAACCGGAATAATTTTTCCAAGATTATCGATCACTTTCGGCCCCCACGGAGCCACATAATTGTGCACAGACGAAGCAACTACAGTTTCGGGTTTTATCAAAAAAGTCTTTTCTGCATAAAATAAAATCACACTAAAAATAATTGTGTAAATACAAATGTAAAATATTATACCTCCAAGTTTATCCAACCATCCGAGCATGGCGATACTAATGGTTTTTTTAATAATTCTTGCTCCAATATTTACCAGCAAAACCACTACGATAAAAACAAATGCAAATGAAATTACCGGCAGCCATTTAGCAGCCATTCCCGCAGATGATTCAAAATGATGCGCAACAACAGCAGAAAGCTTCAAAGCCGCTGCCAGACCGATTATAAAAGCAATAAATGAAAAAATACCAACGACCAATCCCTTGCTAAAACCTTTGAAAACAGCTATGATAATTGTTATTAAAAAAGCAATATCTATAAGCATTTGCGGAGTTTAAATTCATTAAGCGACCTCATTAAGCGACTACCGAATAATGATGCCCGTTTCCGGTTATCTGTTTTCAATCGTCGGTCGAATATTGTCTATCTTCCATCTTCTCACTTCGAAAGTATTTCTTTCACAATCCCCGCGATGGTCTTCCCGTCTGCTTTTCCGGCAAGTTGTTTATTGGCCATGCCCATTACTTTTCCCATATCTGTTGGCGAAGACGCGCCGGTTTCGGCAATTATTTTTTCGATGATTGCTCTTAATTCTGACTGATCCATTTGTTTTGGTAAAAATTTTTCAATCACACTTATTTCTTCTCTTTCTTTTTCAGCAAGATCTTCGCGGTTTTGTTTTTCATAAATTTCCAGAGAATCCTTTCTTTGCTTTACCAATTTTTGAAGAAGTTTTATTTCATCTTCTTCTTTAATTTCTCCATTTGCTCCTTCAGCTGTTTTTGCAATAATAATTGCAGATTTAATAGCACGAAGAGAACGTAAAGATTTCTCATCTTTTGCCAGCATCGCCGTTTTTAAATCGGTCATTACTTTTTGTTCTAAAGACATAATTCTTATTTAAGATTGATACAATTTTTTCACTATTGATTCGCCTTTTCTTTTTCTACAAATTTTTCATGAAATTCATTTGCAAACCTTTTTATTTCATCTGCCAGGTCTGCATGTTTTGTTGCTCTTTGAAAAGTATCACCCATGGTCATAAAAAGCTGGTAATAAAAATCGGCCATCTCATCTGTCATCATATCTTTTGTCCATAAATCAATTCGCATGGCCGTTTTTTCTACCCCATCCCAAAAAGCCAGGAACATTGCTTTTGCATTTTGTGGCGAATCCGCGCTGCTATCAGAAGCATTCCAACTTATATGTTGTGGAACTTTTTGCGGGTCGAGTTGGATCTTAATATTAATGTTTGATTCTGTCATAATTGGCTGCAAATTTAATACTATTGCCCTTTAATTTATACTCCTATTTAACCTTTCTTTAACCCTGTAACAAATACATTTGCCAACTTAATCTTATTTATGAAGAAAATTGTTTTTGTAGTGATCAGTTGTTTGTTTTTTTCAATGGGTTTCTCACAGGAAACTGAGCCGGCAACTACAAATAGCAACAAGCTCACTTTTACCAATCGTACCGGCGATCATTTTATGATCCAGATTTCGTCTGATCATTGGGCAGGAATGCCGGATAGTATAAGCAGCCACCAGAGCGGATTTTCGCGTGGATTTAATGCATATTTAATGTTGAACAAACCTTTTAAAGGTTCTCCAAAATTTAGTCTTGGGATTGGGCTTGGAATCAGCACCAGTAATATTATTTTTAAAAAAATGGAAGTTGATTTAAAAGCAGCCCCAGGGTTATTGCCTTTTACAGCCCTCGATTCTTCAAATCATTTTAAGAAATATAAATTAGCAACCAGTTACCTGGAAATTCCATTGGAATTTCGCTATACTTCCAAACCAAACGATCCCAATAAAAGTATAAAAGCTGACTTGGGTTTAAAAGTGGGTACATTGGTAAATGCCCATACTAAGGGCAAAACATTACAAAATGAAAGTGGAACAACACTGAATGATTATGTTGAAAAAGAAAACAGCAAACGCTTTTTAAACACGACTCATTTTATGGCTACGGCCAGAGTTGGTTACGGCATTTTTTCCCTCTTTGGATCTTACCAGCTAAATAAACTTTTGAAAGATGGCGCCGGCCCTGACATTAAATTGTACCAAATAGGAATTACTTTGAGTGGATTGTAAAATTCATTTCTTTCTCAAATATATTATACAGTAAAACAACAAATAAGCGCAATTCTTATTCTCATTCCTTTTTATAAAGTAAAGCAACAAATTCCTTTAATTCCTGTTTTGAATCTTTTGTTTTCGAGGAAGAATTTTAATTTTTCTTTTGAAAAAACTGGATGAATTATTTTTGTCAACTAAACATTTTCTATTGGTCGACAAAAAAATTAATTATAACAATCCGAATACTGCCGTTCTTGTATCTGTGATCCAGAACGGACAAACCGAACATTTGGTAAAAGAATATCTTGCTGAATTAAAATTCTTAGCCGAAACTGCCGGCGCGGAAACTGTAAAAATGTTTACCCAAAGACTTGATCATCCCGACAGCCGCACTTTTGTAGGCAAAGGAAAATTAGAAGAAATCAAAAATTATACGCAAAGGAAACACGTTGATGTGGTCATTTTTGATGATGAACTTACCGGCTCGCAAATTACCAACATTGAAAAAGAATTAAATGTTACAACAATAGACAGGAGCGATCTGATTCTCGACATTTTCGCTTCGCGTGCTAAAACTGCCCAGGCAAAAGTGCAGGTAGAACTCGCCCAATATCAATATATTCTTCCCCGATTAAAAGGAATGTGGAAACACCTTGAAAGGCAGGGTGGTGGCATCGGAAGCCGCGGACCGGGCGAAACAGAAATAGAAACAGACCGCCGTATTGTAAAAGACAAAATTAGTTTGCTTCGCAAAAGATTGTTGGAAATTGACAAACAATCTTTTACCCAAAGAAAAGAACGCGGCGAATTTATAAGAGTTGCTTTAGTGGGTTATACAAACGTGGGCAAATCAACAATTATGAATTTATTGAGTAAGAGTGATGTTTTTGCAGAAAATAAATTATTCGCCACCTTAGATACGACCACGCGAAAAGTAGTTCTTGGTCATACACCGTTTCTTCTCAGCGACACCGTTGGTTTTATCAGAAAGCTTCCACATCATTTGATCGAAAGTTTTAAAAGTACGCTGGATGAAGTTCGCGAAGCGGATATTTTATTGCATGTAGTAGATATTTCTCATCCAAAATACGAAGAGCAATTGGCCGTAGTAAATAAAACTTTACAGGAATTAAAAAGCTTTGAAAAGCCCATCATCACTGTATTTAATAAAATGGACGAATATGAAAAAAACACGTTTGACCAATGGCTGGAGCCAACAGTAAAACAACAATTATTGGAAGAATTGAAAGAGCGCTGGCAAGAGCACACGAATGGCAATTGTGTTTTCATTTCGGCTACGGAAAAAACAAATCTTGATGAATTAAGACAGGTAGTTTTGAACCTGGTAAGAAAATTATACCAGGAAAAATATCCATACAAAGCAGAATTTTTTTATTGATGCACAAGAAAGAAATCTGGATAAAAATTGCTACCCATTTAGATGAAATTAAATTCAAAGAAAATAATATTGCCTGTATTGAAATTGATGGAAAATCAATTTGCCTTATAAAAACGATAAATGGTTTAAAAGCCTGTTCATCAAAATGCCCACACGCAGGCGGGGACTTATCTTCAGGCTTTTTGGACAATGGAGAAAATATTATTTGTCCCGTTCACAATTATCGTTTCAATTTGAACAATGGACGCGATACAAACAGTGAAGGATATTTTTTAAAAATATTCAGGGTAAAAGAAAATGAAGAGGGAATATTTATAGAATTCCGGTGAGTGAAATTTTTATATAAAAAAAACTCCCGGTATTTTTTACCACCTTCTATTATCCATTCAAATGATCCAACATCATACGTCTAAGTATAAATTGCATCGCCGATTTGGCTAAAACATTTATTACTTTGTGGCAAAACTTATTATCTGTATAACTTTATGTTGGAGGGATTTTTTTTATATTTTTTTTAATAAGTATTGATAATGATCACCGAAAAATCGCAGGTATATATTATCGGAATAGACA
>JBEPVG010000160.1:0-5420 GCA_041691175.1 Chitinophagaceae bacterium | reverse complement strand
GGTTGAGCAGTTATTATACGCTTATAAAAACATAGTAGAAGTATTTAATCATGAAAAACAAAAACAAGAACTGCCAAGATCGATTTGGCTTTATGGCAGGGCGACAAGTAAGCAATAGGCATTTGTTCGGTATTCAGCAGCAGTTCCGAACTGAAAATTCTGTGGTGAACTATGAATCATAATCTCAACTATTTGTTCGTTTACTGTATTTTTGTTCCGGACTGGAAATTCATTGAATTCTCCGCCATTGCCACTGCGTCTCCGTTACAAGTCATTTATTTGCAGACACTAAAATTAGAAAATAATGAAAAAAGTTATCATTCAGAATTTAAAAGTTGCATTTTTCTTTTTTGCAATTCAATTTGTAGTTGGACTAATATTTTTTTATAAAAGTTTTGGTTTGGAGACAACAATGTGGACAGCAATTCTTGCGGGAATTACGTCTTTAGTGTTTATAATTTGTACAGGAATCTATCAAGTCATCTACATAAAGACAAACAAAATTTCTTTGGACGACTTTAGGATTCAGGCAACTCAGGATACAACCTTTACAGTTGACAAATCTATAGAGGATACAATTAAAACACTTGAAAATAATATTCCCGATAAAATAAATTCTTACAAATTCAAGTATAACGAAAAACTTGATTTTTATAAGACAAAAACTGGTGCGACCATTCGATCCTGGGGAGAAATAATTATCGTTAAGCTAACTAAGATTGATAATTTACACACACAGCTATATGTTTTGAGCAAACCTGTTTATAAGACAACACTTATTGACTTTGGAAAGAGTTCAATGAATATTGAAAAATTTAGGTTGGTGTTCAAGCAAAACGGCTTACAACAGTCTCATTTGCTATAGCAGGGCTGACGTGCATTTCATCAACATTTTGTTCATTATTGGGCTTCAGATCCGGGCTGAAAATTCTCTATTGAGCTATGAATCATAATCTCAACTATTTGTTCGTTTACTGTACTTTTGGTCCTGCTAAAAATTCATTGAATGTCCGGCCATCGCCAATGCGTAAACATTGGCGGTAATGCAAAAACTTAATAACAGTTCACTATTCATGACAAATCAATCGACTATTTATATTAAAACGAAAAAAAGTTTAATTTTTCTGGTATTGAGTATAATAATATTTACGTTTTGGGTTTTAAGCGTAATAATAAATGTTTACCATTTTGCTTTTGTTGGTGCAATTTTCGAGCTTCTTTGGCTACCAGTAATTACATTGACATTAATTTTGCCCATTTTATCATTAATACAATGGAGAAAAGAGAAATTTAATTTTAGATCCCTCAACTTATATTCAATTATTATACTTATTTTGACAATTTTGCTGACTATACTCAATGTATAAAAATTCTTTTAATATTCTCACGAGCTCTATTCTTGCAAAATTTTTCTGGAGATACCAAAGAAAAGCTGAGGCGACAATTAAAAAATCTACAAGGAATTATTAATTGACAGTGTTGCTTTTCGCAATCCGAAAAGTTAATCTCTACCCGTGAACAAGAAACGCAAAATTAACCCCCTAATTGGCGCAAGGTTTTCCTTTTGCCTTCCACATAAACTAAAATTCATTTACTCCTTTACTCCTGTCAAATGTTTTATCAACTAATTATTTTAGCAAATAAAAATCATTTTTTATCTTCGTCAAATGCCACATTTCAGAATAACAATAAAGTTGGAAAATAAAAATGTTCAGGAATTTATTATTGAAGATTCCCGAACTCAAATTGATTTTGTTTACCTGGATTATAGGAAAAGAGTTTATCATAAAAATGGCGCAGGCAGAGTAACTTATTTTGACCTGGTAATGTTATCCGAAGAAAGTTTAAAGCATCAGGAAGACAGAAAAGAAGTATTCAGTGAACAGAATAATTTTGGCTTAAAGAATTCTACAATAGCAAATAAGAATTCCACAATTTCATGAAATATGGATCACTTTGAAAGCCAATACCGATTGAAGTTTTCATAAAAAAATACAATTTCCTGCAGCTCCACCAAAGTCAACAAAAAATTATGCTAAAGGCCTGCAGACTCAATGTTTGCAGAATTTTTATTTTTAAAGATTTTTAAAATATATAATTATTAAACTTGAAGAAGTGATTTCTTATATACTTCCAACGCGCGTTTTCGGGCAAAATCATGAGATACGACTTCAGGCAGATAACCAGGACGGAAATTCTTTATCCACTTTTTTATATAAGTCAATTCAGGATCAAATTTTCTGATTTGTTCAGAAGGATTAAAAATTCTGAAGTAGGGTGCAGCATCACAGCCGGAACCAGCAGCCCATTGCCAGTTTCCGTTATTAGAAGAAAGTTCGTAATCCAAAAGTTTTTCTGAAAAATACGCTTCGCCCCAGCGCCAGTCAATTAATAAATGTTTGCAAAGAAAACCAGCTACAATCATGCGAACCCGGTTATGCATAAATCCTGTTTCATTTAATTGACGCATCCCCGCATCTACCATTGGAAATCCGGTTTCCCCTTTGCACCAAAGCTCAAATTCCAACTCATTATTTCTCCACTTGATATGTTCATATTTTTCTTTGAAACTTCTGTGGACAACAAAAGGAAAATGAAAAAGTATCATCATAAAAAATTCGCGCCATATTAATTCATTTAGCCAGACTTCGCTCCATTCACCGGCCAATGTGGCTAACTGCCTTATGCTGATGGTTCCAAACCTCAGATGAACACTTGCATGACTGGTGCCATCAAACGAAGGCCGGTCGCGCCTTTCGCCATAATTCCTGATTGATTGTTCATTAATATTTAACGCCGGAATTTCTAACCGAACTTTCTTGAACCCGATCTCATTTAAAGAAGGAAAATGAAAATCCTGTTTTTTATAAAAATTAAAAAAATATGGTTGCGTGGAAAATCTTTTCATTTTTTCCTCTGCAAATTTTTTTTTCCATACTTTGGAATAGGGAGTAAAAATAGTGTAAGGTTTTCCGTCAGGTTTTATCACTTCCGATTTTTCAAAAATTACCTGGTCTTTGTAAGTATGAAAAGGAATGTCCCTGCCGGCTAAGAGCTTTTGAATTTTTAAATCTCTTGTTATTGCATAAGGTTCATAATCGTGATTCGCAAAAACAGCTTTTACAGAAAACTGATTGCATAATTTTTCAAAGGCTGTATGTGGAGTATCATTAAAAATATAAATAGAAGAATGATATTCTTTTAAAATAGCATTAATTTTTTCAAGATTTTGATGGATAAACACGACTCGTTTATCCACCTTGTAAGGAAGCTGGTTGAGAATGTCTGTATCAAAAATAAAGACCAGCAAAACCGGAAAATCGTTTTGAAGCGCATGATACAATGCCACATTATCTTCTAATCTCAGATCTCTTCTAAGCCAGCAAATATTAATTTCCTGATTTGCATTTTCCATTTAAAAATATTTAATTTTTCCGGTTAAAGATGAATCATTAACCAAAGCCAAACGGAACTCTTTTATGGTTGTTTTGTTGTTAGGCAAAAAGGTTTTTAAAAGGATTACTCTTCCTGTTTTTATATCCATGCACAGACAGACTTATAAAAATAATTAAGGCTACTATTAAAGAACTGTAAACAATCGATTTTTCGCCATTCCAATTAGAAACTGCAATGGCTACCAAAGCCCAAACGCCTGCTAAAGCAAATTCGCGCATGTTTCGATACCAGGTCATAAAAATATTTAAAATTCCTGCTACGAATATCATGATGAGAGTCCATACGATTTCAGAAATCCAGAATCCGTTCCATTTTATTTTGGTTAAATAAGCGGCCACATCTGCTATCAGAGCCACGCTTATCCAGCCGGAATAAAGGCAGAATGGCCACCATACAAAAGCAATTTTTTTAAGAGGAAGATCGTCTAATTCCATACGCGTATTTAAAATAATTTTTATCAGTGAAAAAAGTAACACAATCATTAACACTACCGAAAGCCCAATGAAATCATATAGCCACGCAATTACCCAAAAGGAATTAGCCACGCATGAAATCACAAACCACCAACCGATTTCCAAAACCGGCCATTCATTTTCTGCTTTTTTGAAAAGGCCTTTTCCTGAATAAATCACAAAAGCCAGCAATCCGATATATATTAATCCCCAGATTGAAAATGCGTATCCAGCAGGGGTGAAATAATTATGGTATTTATCAGAAATAGTCTTCATAGAATTACCATTGAAAACACCGGTATTAGAAAGATAATTGATAATGATAGTTGCAATTAAAGCAACACCATTAGCTATTTGCAATGTTCTTTTCATGATAATGTTTTTTGGGGATTAATCATACTTTTTTACCAGGAAATTTTTTCTTTATAAACTGAATATTTGTCAATTTTAAATAGATAAACAAATTCAAAGCGAAAAGTTCAAATCCATAAAAAACATCTTCAAGTGGAATAGTAAACAAACGAATATCCAGATTTTGTGTTTTGTTGTAACTAACTACAGGCTCCTCTAATCCTGTGCCGGTAAGGATTCCATTCACAACCAGAAATGGAACTAAAAGTAATGCATATACACTTATTGCTTTGCCGAACCAATTTATTTTAAATGCAAATTTTAAAAGCAGACAAACAACTGCAGTGCTGATAAAGGTTACAGAAGTATAAAATTTATGCAGAAATATGAATCCGGTTATCAATAAAATAATTGAAAAAATAATGCAAAATATATTTTCTGTTCTTGGATTCCAGGCAAGATTATAAAATTTGTCAAGACAATAAAAAGTAAAAACGCACGAAAAGGGAATACAGATAATAAAAAGAATTTCCTCCATCGGAAGATTTAAAAAAAATATTCCCGAAACGTAACGTGGATTAAAATTCCAAACGCCAAGACGGGTAAAAATAGAATCCCAAATGATGAAGATGATACTAACAATAAAAGCAGCAATGAAAAATTGCTTCCAGGTTTTGTAAAATCTTATTTTTGGGTGAAAAGAAAAAATGAGTGGAACGATCACTGTAAAAAAATCAACAAAAAGATAAAGGAATTTCATGTACAGCTTTTAGTTATTTCTAATTGCCATTCCTCTATTAAGTAGTTTGCCATTTTTATTTTTCAAATCACGAAAATATTTAAAAGGAACCCACAACATTCCAAAACATTCGCCATCTTCTTTGGTTAAATGTTTATGATGCATTTTATGCGCGCGCCGAATCGCTTTAAAATAAGCATTGTCAGAGTTTCTGAAAACCTTAAACCTTTGATGAATAAAAATATCATGGATAAGGAAATAAGCCAGGCCATACAAAGTTATTCCTGCACCGATCCAGAAGAGGAAATTATAATCATTCTTCATCCCAAAAAATAAAGAAGCAATGCCGGGTAATGCAAAAATCAAAAAGAAAAAATCATTATGCTCTATAAAACCTTCTGATTCTTTTTTGTGATGATCTT
>JBEPVG010000159.1:0-5442 GCA_041691175.1 Chitinophagaceae bacterium | reverse complement strand
TCCCTGCAGTAAGTGGAAAAAATTCTGCATCCTCGTTATTCAAAACCGTGATGGCATTTTCTGCAATAATTTTTTTCAGTTTACCAATACCTGCATTTAAATCATTGATTAGATTGTCGGTGTTTACCGGTTTTGCATTCGCAACGCCATACATATATTTATAAGCAAGAACTTTTTTACATTTTGCATAAATATCATTCCACGACAATTGATTGCTGTCAATTGCTTCTCTTATTTTTTGAATACAGGAAGGAATATCTGAAGGAAGACAAAGCACATCATTTCCCGCAATCAAAGACTGGGCGGCTATCTGGCCACCCGGAAAAAATTTTGCAACTCCTTTCATATCTAATGCATCTGTAAAAGTGAGTCCATCAAAATGAAGTTGATCGCGAAGCAAACCGGTCACATTTTTCTTTGATAAAGAGGTCGCTGTATTGGGCGTGCTATCGATCGCCGGAATATAAAGATGCGCAATCATCACACTGGGGACACCGGCTTCAAACATTCTTTTGAATGGATATAACTCTAATGAATCCAATTGTGCCATTGTTTTATTAATGACCGGAAGATCGAGATGTGAATCCACATTTACATCTCCATGGCCTGGAAAATGTTTGGCGCAGGACATCACTCCTGCATCCTGCATTCCTTTCATGTAAGCAACTCCAAAGCGGGCAACTTTATATTTATTTTCTCCAAAAGAACGGTCGTTGATGACAGGATTATTCGGATTATTATTGATGTCAACTACGGGCGCAAAATTTACCTGGATCCCCATTCTTTTGCATTGTTCTCCAATTAGTTTCCCATATTCATACACTAAAGATGAATCACTCATTGCACCCAGCATCATCTGGTGATTGAGCGAAATTACACTGTCCAAACGCATGCCCAGGCCCCATTCAGCATCAATGCAAACCATTAAAGGAGTTTTAGAAATGCTTTGAAACCGGTTGATGAAATTTGCCTGTTTGACCGGTGTTCCCTGGAAAAGACAAATGCCTCCAATGTTATATTTTTGAATCGCATCTGTGATGGCTGAGTCATAATAAATAGGCCCATCTTTTGAATAACTGCTTTCGCGCAAAACCATTAATTGTGCAATTCTCTGATCATCATTTAATGTATTAAAAACACTATCCGCCCAGTGAATGGCCGCATTTGGCGCCTGTGAAAAAGCAATAAATCTTATGGATGTAATCAGTATAAAGGTTACCAGGATTTTTTTCATTACAAGAAATAAATTTTGAGATGATAGAGCACAAGTTAAACAATTATGATTTTTTTGTTTCAGGCAATTTTAATAAAAGAATGCAAATGTTCTCTATTAAATTCACATTTATTTTTTAATCACCAAACATCAAACATAATTTTGCTTTATGCTTATTAAAGACATTTATAAAATTTATCAGCAATTTCCTTCCATTGAAACTGATTCCCGAAAATTGAAAAAGGCAGATATTTTCTTTGCTTTAAAAGGACCAAATTTTAATGGAAATAATTTTGCAAAACAAGCTTTAGAATTGGGTGCAGCTTATGTTATAGCGGATGAACCATTAACTTTTGAAAGTGAAAAGGTTATCCGGGTACAAAATGTTTTAGAGACTTTGCAGGAACTTGCGAAATATCATCGGGAACAATTTAAAATTCCATTTATCGCCATCACAGGAAGTAATGGAAAAACCACAACCAAAGAATTAATGCATGAAGTTCTTTCCACAACTTTTAAAACTTACACCACAAAAGGAAACCTGAATAATCATATCGGAATTCCACTTACTATTTTAAAAATAAAACCTGATGCAGAAATCGCTGTGATAGAAATGGGTGCGAATCATCTACTTGAAATCTCCGGCTATTGCGAATACGCCGAACCAACTCATGGTTTGATTACGAATATTGGCAAAGCACATTTGGAAGGATTTGGTGGTGAAGAAAATGTAAAAAAGGGCAAAGGCGAATTGTTTCAATACCTGAAAAATCATGAAGGAACTGTTTTTGTAAATTCAGATGATCCGGCTGTTTTTGATTTGAGTAAATCTATGAACAAGGTGATTTTTTATGGAAGCAAAAGTGATCATGCAATGGGAACAATCGTAAAAAATGATCCATTTATTGATGTGAAGATTGAAGACGAAAAACCTTTTACTGTTCAAACCAACCTGGTAGGTGCTTACAATGTTCCAAATGTTCTTGCTGCCGTTTGCGTTGGAAAATATTTTAATATTGAAGTTGATAAAATTAAAAGTGCCATTGAAAATTATCAACCATCCAACAGCCGTTCACAATTAATTCAAAAAGGTACGAACACGATTATTCTTGATGCATACAACGCTAATCCGGGAAGTATGAAAGCTGCCATTGAAAATTTTACAAACATGAAAGGTGATAAAAAGATTTTATTGTTAGGCTCTATGATGGAATTGGGAACCCAAAGCGAAAAGGAACATGCAGATATCGTTTCATTAATTAATCAGAATAAATGGTATACTGTTGCGTTGGTTGGAAGGAATTTTAATGAAATAAAAAATAACTACGTAAATTTTGAAAACTCTTTCCAGGCAACGGATTGGCTGAAAAATGAACAGGTGGAAAATGCACAAATTTTGATTAAAGGATCAAGAAGTATGCAAATGGAAAAAGTGTTGGAAGGCATTCAGTAAACAAATAAATAATTGATATTTCTATCTTTCTTTTTAAAAGTTAATCAGCGATTTTTTCAATAATAATTCCGAAATTAGCAATCAAATATTTATGTTTCTATAAAATTAATAAATGAAAAGAAGGCGATTTCTAAGTTCAGTAGCCATCATGCTTCCTACGGCGATGGTAAGCACTGAATTTTTTTTATCTTCCTGCAATCCCGATGTCAAGGAAGAATATTTTTCAGAAGAAAATATAAAGCTGCTTGATGAAATTGGTGAAACAATTATACCTGCCACAGCTACTTCACCAGGTGCTAAAGCCTCACGGATTGGGGAATTCATGAAAGTTTATGTAACAGATTGCTATACTCCCGAAGAACAAAATATTTTTTGGGAAGGAATCAATAAGGTCAAAAAATTAAGTAAGAGTAAATATGGAAATGAATTTCCAAAACTAGCTCTTTTACAAAAACAAAACATACTCCTTTCTTTAAAAAATGAACCCAGGGAGATTAAAAATACAAATAATAATAAAGCCGGTAAAGGAGATGCTGTGCAAACGGGAAAAGAAAAAAATGAAAGTACAATAAATAGTGACACTCCTCAATTTTACCCTATGATGAAGGATTTGGTTGTATTTGGATTTTTCACTTCTAAACCGGGTGCCACCAAAGCCTTACGTTATATTCAAACACCCGGTTCTTTCCAGGCAGATGTTCCATACAAGAAAGGCGATAAAGCCTGGGCTACGTAAAAGCTGAAGAAAAATAATTTATAATTAAACTGACTATGGGAAATATCAATACAAAAGGAATTAAAGAAAATACTTACGATGCTATTGTGATTGGCTCAGGAATCAGTGGTGGTTGGGCGGCTAAGGAGTTGTGCGAACATGGAATCAAAACGCTGGTTTTAGAAAGAGGAAGAGACGTAAAGCATCTTGTTGATTATCCGACCATGGCAAAAGATCCGTGGGATTTTCCGCATCGCAATGAACTGACCTTAAAAGAAAAAGAAGACAACCCGGTTGTTTCAAAATGTTATGCATTCAGGGAAGATGCGATGCATTTTTTTGTG
Source organism: Chitinophagaceae bacterium (assembly GCA_041691175.1). GTDB lineage: Bacteria > Bacteroidota > Bacteroidia > Chitinophagales > Chitinophagaceae > Ginsengibacter. The sequence continues at coordinate 1,717 of JBEPVG010000159.1, read as the reverse complement.
AAGGATAAAGAGCATCCTTACATCCAGGAAAAACCTTTTGACTGGATTCGCGGTTACCAGGTTGGGGGGAAAAGTTTAACCTGGGGAAGATGCACACAACGTTGGAGCAATTTTGAATTTACAGGCCCGCAACGATTTGATTTTGGCTGGGATTGGCCGATAAGATATGAGGATGTTGCGCAGTGGTATTCGCATGTAGAAAAATTTATTGGTATCTGTGGTAACAAAGATGGTTTGGAAGCAATGCCCGATGGTGAATTTCTTCCGCCATTTGAATTGAATCGTGTGGAGCAACATTTAAAAGAAAGCTTCTTAAAAAATTACGGCAACCGTTATTTGGTTCATGCAAGATGGGCACATTTGACAGAGCCTAAGCAAATACACCTCGACCAGGGCAGAGGTAAATGCCACGCCCGAAATTTATGCCAAAGGGGTTGCCCGTTTGGCGGCTATTTCAGTTCTAATTCATCAACGCTTCCATGGGCTGAAAAAACCGGCAACTTAACTATTCGCCCGTTCTCTGTTGTTCATTCCATAATTTATGATGAACAAAAACAAAGGGCCACAGGTGTTAGAGTGATTGATACAAACACCAAGCAGGCAACTGAGTTTTTTGCCAAAGTTATTTTTGTAAACGGTTCCACATTAAACAGCAATCTCATCTTACTAAATTCCACCTCAAACCGATTTCCAAATGGGTTGGGAAATGATAGTGGAGTGTTGGGAAAATATATTTGCCACCATAATTACCGTGGCTGGTTAGGCGGAGAGATTGATGGTTTTACCGATACCTATTATTATGGCCGAAATCCTACAGATGCGATCATTGCCAACTACAGAAACCTGCATAAAATAGATACCGATTTTATTGGCGGATATACAACGTATGCCTGCGCTCATCGTGATAGAAATAATGGCGAAACTTTCCCGCAGCAAATGGGTGCGGAATATAAAGAATCAATGACAGAACCCGGTCCATGGAAAGTATATTCTTATGTGCAAGGCGAAACAATTCCCAGGGAAAAAAATCATGTGCGTTTAAGTGCAGATAAAAAAGATGAATGGGGAATTCCGCAATTAATAACTTCTGTTGAATACGATGAAAACGACGATAAGTTATTGAATGATTATTTTGTACAGACAGAAGAAATGTTTACAAAAGCCGGCGTAAAAAATATTCATCATTCAGATAATAAACAAGCGCCGGGTTTAGACATACATGAAATGGGCGGATGCAGAATGGGCACAGATCCAAAAACGTCTATGCTTGATAAATGGAATGCATTACATCATTGTAAAAATGTTTTTGTTACAGATGGAGCATGTATGGCAAGTACCGGCAATCAAAGCCCGAGTATTTTGTACATGACATTGACCGCAAGGGCATGTAATTATGTTGTAGAGGAAATGAAAAAGGGAAATATATAAATCAGTCCATCCATAATTCCCCGAAGGGAAGGCTTAAAGCTTAGAAATATGAAAGCTTTTAAAATTATTAACCACGCAAAAAATCCATAAAAAAAGGAAATTTTAAATAAACTCTTCATACTTTTTTCTTTTAACACCTTTTATAAAACTCTAATTAATTAATCATCGTACTTTTTAGTACATTTCTGTTTATAGATGAAAAGAGCTGTAAAGAAACATCCACTGCCTATCAGATGGTTTCACTGGGTCAATTTTCCAATTCTTGGAGTAATGATCTGGAGTGGAATGT
>JBEPVG010000158.1:0-5445 GCA_041691175.1 Chitinophagaceae bacterium | reverse complement strand
AAACAGTATTAAATATTATGAAGAACTTTTAAAACATAATGTTCCTGCTGAAATTCATATTTATCAAAATGGTGGCCACGGATTTGGTACGCATAATTATACTTCAAAAGATGTTTGGATGCAAACTTTAAAACATTGGATGCAGCACAATAATTTTTTATAAAGACAGTAAGCAAACAAATTTGCTGAATTTGTATTCTTAATAACCCCAACTTTTCATCACTTTCAGATCCTGTTCTACGCTTTCCAGCGGAGTTTTTGCCTGATATGATTCCTGCTCGATAATGAATTCTGTAGTGCCGCCTTTTTTCCTAAAAAGATCTACTATTTCTTTTACCGGTAAAATGCCGGCGCCCAATATGGTGCTTTCATAATCATCGCCCATTTCGCCTTTGCCTTTCACTTTTATTTCATCTTTTACATGCATGCTCTTGAATCTACCTGGATGCTTTTTGAGTATATCCAAAGCCCGACCACCTGCGCCATACATGTTGCCGATATCAATTTGTTGCAACACCAATTGAGGATCAGTTTTCTCTAAAATAATATCATATATTTTTTTGCCATTCAATGAATATTTGAATTCAAAATCATGATTGTGGTATCCAAACATTAAACCGGATTTTTTACAAAGTTCTCCTGATTTATTGAACACATCAAGGAAGCTAACAAGTTTGTCATAATTTTTGCGAAGGCTTTCATCCAGCCAGGGGCTGATTACATAATCCTCGCCCACAATGGCTGCATCTTCTACCGTTTGCTTCCATTTATCAGTAAAATCGTTCGTTGTTTTATTCCAATCTTCACCAGACATAACTGTATGGCCACTCGGCATTTTTAAACCGAGATCGTTTAATACTTTTTTAAACTCGGAAGCAGAATAACCGTAAAACTTCCGGTCAACATAATTTGCATGTTCTACATTTTTATAACCCATTGCCGCTAAGGCTTTCAGCGTTCCTACCGGATCTTTTGCCATATCATCACGAACAGAATATAACTGAATTCCGACTATGCTATTTGAATATTTTTTATTTGCAAAAAGATTATCGGACAAGAGCATACTTCCTGCAAGTGTCAGCGAACTATTTACGAGAAATTTTCTTCTTGATAATGTCATCTTTTTTTAATTTTCATTGAAGTTAAGAATAAAGTTTGTTGTCAAATTTTATGATGGGATTCTGTCATTTTATTCAGCTTTCTTTCACTTTCTGATTCAGCAATAGTTTGCAGTAAACAAACAAATTACTTGTTTTCCCTTTTTTATCAATATCAATTATTCCTCAGCCCTGGCGCTTCTTAGATTCAATATTTTTCCTTTTTGCCAAGCTTTTAATTCGCGTTTATAATTCTTTTTATTTTGTTTGGTAAGATGCGGATCGTCTAAAGATATAAGATCGGGGCTTCCTGCATCCACCCAGGCTGTGTACCAAAAACTTGCCACATCATGAATGGACAACAGCAATTGCTTTTGAATCATTCCATTCAAAGCGGTATTAAATTGCTGAGCATATTCATCAGAAAAAACCGGCGAATTATAGAACATTACAGTTTTACCACTGCTGTCTTTTTTATACATATTATCATTCGTGAATCTGCTGCGCACCTCTTTTTCTGCTGAAAGAATAGTATCAACCAAAGCATGCGAACGGGCGATAATATTCAATGTTGCGGCAGGAACATCTGCAATGTATTGCGCACGCTGTGTTTTAAAAGTATATGAATCAGCAAACATTTGCGGAAGCGTAGATTCCCACAAAGAATGTACACCTTTTTGATGGGTTAACTGACCATTGTAATTGGAAGTTGCATGCAAAGGCTGATTTGCATCGCCAATATAATGTGATAAATCTGCTGCAAGAAAAAGAATTTCAGATTTATTTCTTTTCTTAAAAGCAGTAGTGAGTTTTTTTGTAAGATCCTGGATATACCAAGGCAGATAACCGGATTTATTCAGGAAAGCGCTGTCATATTTTTCAAATGCTTCTTTACTTGTTTTTGGAAATTCACTGATGGGAATTTTAAAATCTTCGACATCAATAAAATGGCGTGGCGGTTCATTCTTATCATTAAGTAGCGCTCGGCGCAAATCAGGAACCACAGCCCCTTCCGTTATATAATCAATGTGATTGTAAAAGAATATTTGCATTCCTGGCGGCAATGCAAATACCGCCGCACGGCTGATGTGTTTGTGTCCCCATTGACCCCATGCAAAAGCCAAACTAATGCTTCCACTTATTAATAGAAATAAAAAACTGGCTTTTAATATTTTGCTTTTCATCTTCTGCGGTTTTTATAAAATATTTATTTGAGCTGCTAATATAAGAATGATTATTTTAATGAAAACCAGAGGAATAGTAACCTATTTTCTGGCACAGTTATTTATTTAAAAATCATAAATAATTTATATGGAATCAAATGAAGAAGAATACCCCGAGCCTCCTGAACTTCGAAAAAGAGGAATGCCGCCACTAAAAAAGCAGATAAAATTTGTGACCATTGCAATTGCAGTAGCCTTTGTCATTGTATTGATTTTTGCCATTGCATTTTGGCTGCATGATAAAAAATAGAAGTATATATTAAAAAATAAAAGTCACGATTTGTTTTAATTATACCCTTTTTTTGTTCTGATTATAAGCTTTTTAAAAAGTAGATTTTGATAAACAGAACTTATTGTTTCATGAAAATAAATCTTTCTTTTATCAACTTCAGCAACGAGCCAGTAGAAAGTAAAGTTCAATCGATGAATAAAAGAGAACATTTACAATAGGCAACGCAAAAATATTTTCCGCAAAAATTATTTTTTAATCCTTACATATTTTTCGATATTCAACCGGTTTATTCCAGCACTGTCAACTTTTTCAATACCACTCTGAGTGAGCGTATCATTCATTATAGTTATTGTAAAAGCGAAATCGTTGCCTTCCCATTCCCTGGCACTGCAATATTCCAAATGCTCGGTGTACAAGCTATCTTTCAATGAATAGCTGCCTCCACCCGAAACATAAACTGCGGGTGAATCTTTGCCTTTGCTCAAATCGTGTTGCAAAAAAGCAAAATGCGTGTTATTGATAATTTTAATGAACGACATATTCTTTGTGTAATCAGTTATCGAAGTATCTCCTTTTTCTATAAGCGTTCCCTTAATAAGTATCAACGTTCCAGCCAGCGGCATCGCGGGTGACTTTGACACAACCGCACTTTCCTGTTTTGTGCCGCATGATATTAAGAATCCAATAATTAATACCAACCCAATTTTTCTTTTCATAAAATATTAACCACTTAAATTAAAAAAATAATCTTGACCAAATTCAAATATATGTGAACACTTTCATATTTCAGGATTTTAAAAAATAGATAAAATAAACTGGGAACGAAGTAAAAATGTTTTTATTTTCTGATAAGAAACGTTTACTATTGAAAAAAATTAACTGTCATGTATAGCTCATTAAATTTTGAAGCAGGTCTTCAATTTTTATTTATCGTATTATTTATTGTTCCGGCAATCTTATTCCTGATTACTTTACAAAATACATTAAAAGCAATTTCTGCTGAAAATAGAAAAATGCCACCCACAAATGTTTGGCTGCTATGTATTCCTCTTTTCAATTTTTACTGGCAATTTATTGTGGTAAATAAAATAGCTGAATCTATAGCGATGGAATGCAAGAAATTACAAATACCCCTAAAGGAAAATAAACCAACTTACAATTTAGGATTGGGTTGGAGTATCTGTTACATTTTATTTTTAATTCCATTAATAAAACTATTTGTGGCAGTAATCCTGATGATAATTTGGATTTTATATTGGATTAAAGTCTCTGAATTCAAAAATCTTATCAAAGCCAATCAAAATGATTTTATATTGGATGCAGAAAGAAATATTTTTCACGGTGATAAAATTTCTTAAAAAATACTTTTTAGAAATCAATAATTTCAGAAATAGGAATCTTCAAAATTTCTTCATTTGCTGCTAAAGCAATTTACCGCTGCACTCTTCCGCTTGAATCTCCTTTCATTAAACCTTGAACTTCACTAAGGGTTGCGTGGTTCAAATCACCTGGTATCGTATGTTTCAGTGCAGAAGCTGCCACACTAAATTCTGCAGCATCACTTAAATTCATTCCCGAAACCAAGGCATAAATAAATCCACTGGCAAACGAATCGCCACTTCCTACCCGATCAATAATTCTTACTTCATATCGTTTTGAATGGTAAAATTCGTTGCCATCATAAACCAATGCACTCCATCCATTATCTGATGCGCTGTGACTTTCTCTTAAGGTGGAAGCAATATATTTGAAACCAAATTTTTCCTTCATCTGCTGAAAAACATCTTTATAGCCAGCAAGATTTAATTCGCCTTTGGTAACATCGGTTCCTTGGCTTTTAAATCCTAAAGTCGTTTCCGCGTCTTCTTCATTACCGATGCAAACATCCACGTATTTACAAAGCCTTGTCATTACTTCCTTTGCTTTTTCTTTACTCCATAATTTTTTTCGGTAATTTAAATCAATGCTTGTAGTAATTCCTTTTTCTTTAGCAGCTTTCAATGCTACTTCTGTAAGCGCCGCGGCTTTATCGCTCAATGCAGGCGTGATGCCGGTTGTATGAAACCAGGAAGCTCCGTCAAATATTTTATCAAAATCAAAATCAGAAATTTCCGCTTCTGCAATTGATGCATCAGCGCGATCGTAAATTACCTGAGATGCGCGCATAGAAGCTCCGGTTTCCAAAAAATAAATACCTAATCTTTTTCCGCCCCGGGCAATAAATTGTGTATCCACTCCAAAGCGACGTAAATGATTAATAGCTGCCTGCCCGATCGCATTTTCCGGAACTTTTGAAACAAAGACTCCTTTTAGTCCATAATTGCTAAGAGCCACAGCTACATTAGCTTCACCTCCGCCATACGTCACATCAAAACTATCTGCCTGCACAAACCTTTTATAATCTGGTGTAGATAAACGAAGCATTATTTCTCCAAGTGTAACTACTTTTTTTGTCATGGTAAATTAAATAATTGGGTGTAATAAATTTTATGTTCTTTCTACAGATTTTTTACCAAATCTCTTCCTTATTTATTTAAAGAACAAAAATTAACGAAAAACTTTGTCGCAACAAATGCTTAAAATTATTTGTAAAAATTAATATTTTATTTAAATAAATTAAAGGATAACAGTGATGATGACCCGAAAATTAAAATATTTATTATTTACTTTAAAAGTGTCCATCCTAACCTTTTCCGACAATGATTGCACAAAAAAATATAGATTTATAATTTTATTCCAATAACATTGTTAATTGTAAAAATCAATTCATGGACAAGAAAACTGATTTACTAAAAATAATTCCTGAACAAGGAGTTTTACCACTTTATTTTTATAAAGATCCCGAAGTTAGTTTAGCAGTTTTAAGGGCATTATATAATGCAGGAATAAGAGC
>JBEPVG010000157.1:0-5453 GCA_041691175.1 Chitinophagaceae bacterium | reverse complement strand
GTGCAGGAAGAGTTTGTAGATAAACAAATCGCGCCAAAAGAATTTCTTTTTAGCGGCAGGCTTGAGCTTGATTATCTTTTGGAGAAATATAAACTGACGTTCAGAAAAAACGAAGAAGCAGAAACGCTTTCGGGATATATTATTAATCTTCACGAATCTATTCCTCGGGAGCGTGACCGCATCATCATTGACGATTATCAGTTCGATATTTTGAAAGTAAGCGATACAAGAATCGAAACGGTAAAGTTGAAGTTATTAAGGTAAGTGTCTATTTAAATGATCCAAATTCCTTTTAAACATAATTTACCAGTAAACGAACAAATAATCAGTATTTCTGTTTAAGTAAGCAACATGAGAATCGCAGTGAATGTCGGATCTTTTAAGAGTCATAAATCTGACAAAGAATTAAATTCTGTTTTTGAAATATTTTTACATTTAGCAGCATCGCAACCCGATCATACGTTTATATTTATTTTTGACAAAAAATTATCTGAAGAATTTAATTTTCCTGAAAATGCGACTCCTCTTGTAATTGAGAGGAAAACGGATAGCCCGTTGCAATGGAAAATCTGGTATAACTTTAAACTTCCTCTTGCGTTAAAAAAGCACAAAGTCGAAATTTTTATTAGCGAGAAAATGATTTCTTCGAAAACTAAAATTCCGCAAATATTATTATCACCCGATCTGGCATTTATTTATCAGCCATCATTTTTTAATAAAAAATATCTTCGTTTTTATAAAAAAAACACAACTCGTTTTTATGACAAAGCCAAGGAAATTATTGTAAACGCTGTTTTTTTTAAAACCGAAATTATTGCCCGGTATAAAATAAATGAAGAAAAAATAAAAGTAATTTATCCGAAGATTTCTGATGATTTTAAAAAACTGGATGCCGAAGAAAAAATGCTGATCAAAGAAAAATACTCCGAAGGGAATGAATATTTTATTTACAAAGGAATCATCAGCCCACAGCAGAATTTATTGAATTTGATAAAAGCATTTTCTTTTTTTAAAAAAAGGCAAAGGAGTAAAATGCAATTGATCATTCTCGGAAACCGGGGAATAAGGTATGAAGAGTTTATCGAATCGCTGAGGCTTTTCAGGTTTAAAAAGGAAGTAAAAGTTTTAGAAAATTTGCCCGCAACAGAAAGCGCAAAAATTGTTGCTTCTGCTTATGCAATGGCAGATATCCAGGTTTATCAAAACTCGGCACTGGCTATTTTGGAAGCAATGAAATCAGAAGTTGCGGTGATCGTTTCTCCGATTGAAATTTTTAAGGAGTATTGTGGTAATTCGGCATTATATGCAGATCCTGAAAATCATAAAGATATCGCTGAAAAAATGATGGAGATTTTTAAAGATGAGCAAATGCGAAAACAATTAATTGAAAAAGCAAATACGCACATGAAAAATTTTCCACCTGAAAAAGATCCTGATTTTTTATTTAAAATCATAAATAAATATAACTTTCGGATAGAAGGAAATCTTTTATAAAAATACAAGCTAAATACAAAAAGTTCTTATTTTTTAGAGAGAAGGCAGGATTTATTATTATATTAAATAGATTTGCTGATGATGTTTATTTTTCGATTCAAAAAACTACTTTTTCTTTGTTTGATAACGCTCGTTTCATTTTCATTAAAAGCGCAGCAGACCTATTTCGTTTATCTGCAAACAGACAATGGCCAGCCCTTTTATGTGAAGATGGATAATAAGGTAATAAGTTCGTCCACTGAAGGATACCTGGTTCTTCCGGGGCTTTCAGATGGAGATTATAAAATAGCCGTCGGCTTTCCTAAAAAAGAACATCCGGAAGAAAATTTCACTTTCAATATCGGGAATAATAATGAAGGTTTTCTGATTAAAAATTTTGAAGACAAAGGATTACAGTTATTTAATCTGGAAACACTTGCTTTAATAAATGGAACTGCAGATTCGACAAACACGATCGCCACAACTGTGAAGAAAGATATAGATCCGTTTTCAAAAATGCTCGCCGACGTGGTGAAAGATTCCTCTATTTTGCAGAATCACCAGGTAGAACCGGAAAAGATTGTAACAGCGCCGGTTGACAGCCAGGTAACTACAAAGCAAATAGCATCGGTTTCGGTTTCTAATGCAGATACAGTTTCAGTAGCTAAAATTGATTCTCCTATTTCAAAACTATTAACCAGGCAGGATACCACAGGTTTGCAAATGATTTATGCAGATAAGAGTAATGATAAAACAGATACCGTAAGCATTTTTATTCCTTCTCCTGAAGAAAAGATTGCTGCTACTGAAAACAAAAGTGATGCAGGAAATAAAAATGCCGATATTTCTTCGTTTACTGATAGCGTTAAGTTTACAATTACGCCTACAGTTGTAAAACAGGAGAAGGATCCTTCTGATTTTGTTTTGAGAAAAGATAGCATTGCGGTAGATAAACAATCCAATTCCAGCCCCGAGCAGGTTTTCGTTATTGGTCCTGAAAAAAAAACGAACCCTTCGATGGAAGTAATGGAGCAAATAGATAAGCCAAAAGATACAGAACAGGTTACTGATAAAGAAATTTCAGATTCTAATCAACAGAAAAAAAATAAGGAAGTGGCTGCAAGCCAGGTTATTTTATTGCCAAAAGTAGTGACGTCATCAAATGTTAATTCAGATTGCAGAGCATTTGCAAGCAGCGAAGATTTTTTAAGACTGCGCAAAAAGATGGCTGCCGAAAGTAACGGCGAAGACATGCTAAAAGTTGCGAAGAAATATTTTAAAACTAAATGTTTCAGTACCGACCAGATAAAAGACCTGTCTTATCTTTTTTTAACTGACGAAGGAAAGTATAAATTTTTTGATGCCGCTTATGGACATACTTCTGATTCTGATCAATACCAGTTACTGGAGGCGCAACTATCTGATGAATATTATCTAAACCGTTTCAAGGCAATGATCCACAAATAATCATTTTATAAAGATTATTTATGCCCAGATATTTTATAGAAGTTAGTTATAAGGGAACCGCTTATTCAGGATTCCAGATTCAAAAAAATGCGAAAAGTATTCAGGCGGAAATTGAAAATGTATTATCAGTATTTTTTAAACAAACTTTTTCTCTTACCGGCTCATCCCGCACGGATACAGGCGTTCATGCCTTTCAAAATTATTTTCATTTTGATACTGAAGTTTTTTCCTCCGGTGAGAACTTAGGACAGGCCCGATTTATCTATAACCTCAATGCAATTCTCCCTCTTGATATAGTTATAAAAAGAATTTTTCAGGTCGATGAAAGCGCCCACTGCAGGTTTGACGCGGTTTCGCGCGAATACAATTATTTTATTTACCGGGATAAAAATCCTTTTTTAGAAGACAGAGCCTATTATTTTCCTTATGCCTTAGACATAGAAAAATTGAAGGAAGCATCAGAATTAATACTGCTGAATAAAGATTTCACTTCTTTTTCGAAAAGAAATACCCAGGTAAAGAATTTTGTTTGCGATATAAAAAGGAGCGAATGGAGGCAGGAAAAAGATACGCTGGTTTACCAGGTTGAATCCAATCGGTTTTTAAGAGGAATGGTGAAAGGTCTCGTTGGAACTATGCTACGCGTTGGTACGGGGAAAATATCTTTAGCCGCATTCGACAAAATTATTAAAAACGCGGATTGCACTAAAACAGATTTTTCCGTACCACCACATGCACTTTTTTTGATGAAAGTGGCTTACGATATTTTTTGATTTTTATCCTTTTTTACTTGGGCTGAGCTGCTGAATGTTATTTGAAATGGGTTTATTGGTTATTTGAAGAGAGCATAAATAAAATGAAATGAATAAGAGAAAAATCCGGAATATTTATATAGTTCGCCAATCAGAAAAAATCATAAAAGACAGAAGTACTTTTTACAAAAGCCACCTTTTAATTAAAATCTCTTCTAATGGTTACAAAATTATTTACTTTATCTTTAACAAAACTTTTTTGTATTGCCCGACTGCTCACGATATGATGAAAAAGCCTTGCTTGTTGAGATTGCGGCTGGAGATGAATGCGCATTTAGAAAATTATTCGACCTCTATAAAGAGCGCTTTTATTTCGTTGCATTGAAGATGACTCACTCCGATGAGGCGGCTGAGGATATTGTTCAGGATGTCTTTATGAATATTTGGAGCAAGCGCGAAAGCTTGGTGAATGTTGACAATCCTTCCTCTTATTTTTTTACAGCAGTTTATAGAAGGGTGTATCATCATTACCGGAAGATAGCGCTGGAAAAAAAATTATTAAAGGCGGCGTCTCCCGTAAAAGAATCGGTGAATACCACAGATGAAATGGTAATGGCTCATGAAAGCAAAAATCTGATCTCCCAGGCAATAGCGAAACTTCCGCCCCAGCAACAATTAGTGTTCAAACTCCGCAAACAGGAAGGGCTTAGCAGAGAAGAGGTGGCCAGTCAATTACAAATATCTCCCAACACGGTGAAGAATCATCTGTCTAATGCTATTAAATTATCCGCGCTTTTTTGGCAAATTCTACCTTTACTTCCATGGTAATATTATGGTTCTTCAAAAAATAATTTTTTGGAGAGTAGTACAAATGCTTCTGTAGTGTATCTGTCTGTTATATACAATTGAAAATTGAAACTGCATGTCACTAACTAAAGAGAGGATTCATTATTTACTGAAGGCTTACATTTCTAAACAGGCGACAGCCGCCGAGGAGAGTGAACTCATGGACTGGGTACTTGAAGCAGGAGAAGACTCTGAACTAAAAAGTTATGTACTTACTATCTGGAATCAGTATAAACTTGCAGAAGATCTTTCTTATGTAAATTGGGATGAAATATATTCCAGCATTGTGCAGGCTCCGGTTGTTTCCATGGAAATGAAGGTGAGAAAAATGAGTTGGGCAAGATTAATTGCAGCAGCGGTGATCCTGGCTGCGTTGGCTGCAGGAACTTATCTCTACTTTACTCCACGTTCACAGCAATCAACTGCGATCGTGACACCAAAACAAAACGACATAGCTCCACCATCAGGTAATAAAGCAGTACTAACACTTTCCGATGGAACAAGTATCGAGTTGGACAGCAGTGGTAACGGTACGATTGCACAACAAGGGAGCATACAAATCATCAAACAACCTACAGGAGAAATCAGTTATGCCGGAAATGCTACTGGAAAAGTTAGCTATAACACGCTCAGTGTACCAAGAGGCAGCAAGCCGATTAGCCTCATGCTATCTGACGGTAGCAAGGTATTGATCAATGTAGGGTCGAGCCTTACCTATCCTACCGCTTTTACAGGTTATGAAAGAAAAGTAAAAATTACCGGGGAAGCCTATTTTGAAGTAGTTCATAATGAGAAAATGCCTTTTATTGTAGAGAACGGTGATTTAATGGTAAGGGATTTAGGAACACATTTTAATGTAAATACTTATGAAGACGAACCTTCTGAAAAGGTTACACTGCTGGAACTGTCTCTTAT